>CAJQRF010000024.1 GCA_905612235.1 uncultured Pelagibacteraceae bacterium
TGGATTAATACATAAAAAACTTTCATTAAAATATTTTAGGGCATTTAATATACCACCTCCTGTATCTAAAATTTTTTCTTTTTCATTTATTAAAATTATATTTAAATTAAATTTATTTTTGTTTACATATTTTATAATTTGATCTCCTAAATGATGAACATTTATTATTACGTCTTTTATTTTTGAGTTTTCAAGAAATTTTATAGTATTGGATAATAATGTTTCATCCCCAATTTTAAGTAAAGGTTTGGGACAACTTAGTGTTAGTGGATTCAGGCGTTTTCCAAAACCTGCAGCGAGAATCATAGCTTTTTTAATCATGGCGTAATATCCAGAATATTAGAAATGTATAGGTCGTTTATCAACTGCCAAGGCTGCTTCTTTAACAGCTTCTGTGTGTGTTGGATGTGCGTGAACAGTTCTAGCAATATCTTCTGATGAAGCCCCAAACTCCATTGCAATAGCAAGTTCAGCAATCATTGTGCCAGCTAAAGAAGATATAATAGAAACGCCCAAAACTTTATCTGTTTTTTCGTCAGCAATTATTTTTACGAAGCCTTCCGTTTCATTATTTACTTTAGCTCTAGAATTTGCCAGGAATGGAAATTTCCCCACCTTGTATTTTATATTCGCTTTTTTAACCTGCTCTTCCGTTTTCCCAACTTGTGCTACTTCAGGTGAAGTATAAATTACAGCTGGCATAACACCATAATTTACATGCCCAGCTTGGCCAGATATTATTTCTGCTACGGCTATTCCTTCGTCCTCAGCTTTATGGGCTAACATTGGCCCTTTATCTATAACATCACCGATTGCATATATGCCTTGAATTGATGTTTCGTATTTTTCATTAACCTCAATTTTTTCTTGGCTATCTAATTTTATACTTAACTCTTTTATATCTTCACCTATATTGGGTTTTCTTCCTACAGCTATCAGAACTTTATCACACTTAATTTTTTCTTTTACTTCAGTTTTATTATTAGTAAAACCTACAACAACATTATCTTTTCCTGATTTTATTTCTGTTACCTTAAATCCTAATTTAAAATTAATTCCTTGTTTTTTTAGAATTTTTAAAAATTCGCTTGAAACATCCTCATCCATGCCGGGAGTGATATGATCTAAATATTCAATCACTGTAACTTTAGATCCTAATCTTTTCCAAACACTTGAAAGCTCCAAACCAATATAGCCTCCCCCTATGACAATTAACTCTTTAGGAACTTTTTCGAAAGATAGCGCTCCTGTTGAAGAAACTATATTTTTTTCATCAATTTTTAATCCCTTTAAAGATACTGGCAGTGAACCAGTCGCAATCACTATATTTTTTGTTTTATAATTAGTACTTTCTCCATCTTCATCAATAACTTTAACAGTGTTTTTGTCTATTATTGAACCTTTTCCTTTTAGATGAATAATTTTATTCTTTTTAAATAAAAATTCTATTCCTTTGGTTAAAGTTGTTACTGCTTTAGATTTATTATCCATCATTTTGGATAAATTTAATTTAATATTATTTACTTCGATTCCCATACTATTAAATTCATTTATTGCCTTGTTGTATATTTTAGATGAATTAAGTAAACTTTTTGATGGAATGCAGCCTATATTTAAGCATGTGCCTCCAAGTGTTTTTCTAGATTCGATGCAAGCTGTTTTCAAACCTAGCTGAGCAGATCTTATAGCGCACACGTAACCTCCTGGTCCAGATCCGATTACAATTACATCAAAATTATTATCCATTATTAAAGATCTAAAAATAGCCTTCTTGGTTCTTCGAGGCACTCTTTTATTGTTTTTAAAAAAGATACCGCTTCTTTACCGTCAATTATTCTATGATCATAAGATAAAGCTAGATACATTATCGGTCTTATTACAATATTGTTATCTTTAACTACCGGTCTATCTACAATATTGTGCATGCCTAGAATACCAGTTTGAGGTGGATTTAAAATTGGAGTAGAAAGCATAGATCCATAAATTCCACCATTACTTATTGTAAAAGTTCCTCCTTGCAAATCATTAATAGTAATTTTTCCTTTTTGAGCTTTCTCTGAAAGAGCAAATATATTTCTTTCTATATCAGCAAAAGATAGTTGATCAGTATTTTTAAGAACAGGAACAACCAGTCCCCTTTCCGTTCCAATTGCAATTGATATGTTGTAATAATTTTTATAAATAATATGCTCTTTTTCTATTTGCGCATTTATTGCTGGAAAATTTTTTAAAGCAACAACAGATGCTTTTACAAAAAATGACATGAAACCTAATTTAACAGAATATTTTTTCTGGAAATCTTCTTGGTAGTCTTGTCTCATTTGAATAATATTTTGCATGTCTACTTCATTAAAAGTAGTTAACATAGCAGCATTATCTTGAGATTCTTTTAATCTTTTTGCTATTGTTACTCTCAATCTGGTCATTTTTACTCGTTCCTCAGGACCATGAGTTATTTTTCTTTCCGAAGGTTGCGGTGTGTCACCCATGATATTAATTAAATCACCTTTAGAAATTCTGCCTCCTTTTCCTGTGCCTTCTATATTTGATAAATCAATTTTTTTTTCTTCTATAATTTTTCTAACTGATGGTGATAAATTTTGTTTAGTTTTTGGAGGAATATATTTTTCTTCTATTGAATTATCATCATTTTCTTCTGTTGAATTATCATCATTTTCTTCTGTTGAATTATCATCATTTTCTTCTATTGAATTATCATCATTTTCTTCAATGAGAGTGTCTAAAACTAAAGCTTCTCTAGGAATTTCTTTTTTAACAAGTGTTAAAGTTTCTAAATTTTCAGAACTTTTTATTTTTTTATTTTGAGTAATATTTTTTTTCTTTTTCGATTTTGGTGGCGTGTATTCTTCTTCTACTATTTTACTTTTTACTGTATCGATTTGTTCCACTTCTACAATTCCTAATAAAGCTCCCACTTTTACCGTATTGCCTTCTTTTACTTTAATTGATGTCAGGGTTCCACTAAACGGGGAAGGCACCTCAACATTTACTTTATCAGTTTCTAATTCTACTATCGCTTCGTCGGTTTCTACTTTTTCACCTATTTTTTTAAGCCACTTGGATACAGTTGCTTCTGTTATAGATTCTCCTAAAGAAGGTACTAAAATTTGATCTGACATATCTAACTTAATACCTTTTCTACTATTTGCTTTTGTTGGTCAATATGCCTTTTTATATAGCCAGTAGCAGGAGAGGCCGCTGGTTTTCTTCCAATATATCTCACTTCCTTGTGCTTTGCATCTATATGATTCAATGTCCATTCAATATAATTTCGTGCAGAATTCCAAGCACCCATGTTTTGTGGCTCTTCCTGACACCAATAAAATCTTGCATTTTGTTTAAATCTTTTCAGTTCTTTAGCTAAAGTTTTTACTGGAAATGGGTACAGTTGTTCAATTCTTAAAAAAAATACTTCATTATTTTTTATTTTTTCTCTACCATTAAGTAGATCAAAATAAATTTTACCTGAGCATATTACTACTTTTTTAATTTCTTTGTCTTTTTTGAGATTAATAAAATTATAATCTTTTATTTCTGCATGATCAGATAATACTCTATGAAAATAATTTTTTTTAGTAAAGTCTTCAATACCAGAAGTACATTGTTTATTTCTTAATAAAGATTTTGGTGTCATGATTATTAGTGGCTTACGAAATTCACGGTGCATTTGGCGGCGTAAAGCATGAAAATAATTTGCTGGTGTAGTGCAATTCATGACTTGAATATTTTCTTGAGCACAAAGTTGCAAAAATCTTTCTAATCTTGCGGATGAATGTTCTGGACCTTGCCCTTCATAGCCGTGAGGTAATAACATAACTAAACCACTCGCTCTAGTCCATTTTCTCTCACCAGACGCAATAAATTGATCTATTATAACTTGAGCTCCATTTACAAAATCTCCAAACTGAGCTTCCCATACTACCAGTGTCGTTGGTTCTGAGAGAGCATATCCATACTCAAACCCAAGTACTGCAAACTCTGATAATAAGCTATCTATAACTTCATAGCGTTTCTGTTTTTTTGAAAGATTATTTAAAGGTGTATAGTATTTATTGTTAACTTGATCTCTAAGTACTGAATGTCTTTGTGAAAAAGTTCCCCTTCCTGAATCTTGTCCAGCAAGTCGCACTGGAAACCCTTCCTCTAAAAGTGAAGCAAAAGCTAACTGTTCTGCTGTTGCCCAATCAAAACCTTTTCCAGTTTTAAACATTTTTTTTTTATTATCAAAAATTTTTTTAATTGTAGGATGAGCAGAAAAATCTTTTGGGATATTTGTTATTATTTCTCCTATTTTTTTAATTTTATCTTCTGATATACCAGTAATTCCCCTTTTGTCTTTTCCTTTTTCTGGTTTAAATCTACTCCAAACCCCTTCATACCATTCTAATTTTGGTTTATAATTTTTTGCATTTTTAAATTGTTCATCAAGAAGATTTTTAAATTCTTTTTTCATTTTAATAAATTCTTCTTTGGTTATAGTTTTTTCATTAACAAGTTTATTTCCGTATACATTTAAAGTTGATGGATGCTGTCTAATTTTTTTATACATTAAGGGTTGAGTGAAAGAAGGTTCATCTCCTTCATTGTGACCAAATCTTCGATAACAGATCATGTCTATGACTACATCTTTGTTAAATTTTTGTCTAAATTCTATTGCAATCTTTGCTACATGGACAACTGACTCAGGATCATCTCCGTTACAGTGTAATATTGGAGCTTCCACTATCTTGCCTAGATCAGATGGGTAAGGACTTGATCTTGCAAACCTTGGGTTGGTTGTAAAACCTATTTGATTATTAATTATTATATGAATTGTTCCTCCAGTATTGTGCCCTGGTAATCCTGACATAGCAAAGCATTCAGCTACTACACCTTGACCTGCAAATGCTGCATCTCCATGTAATAAAACTGGTATTACTTGTTTACGCAATTTATCTTTATGGAAAAATTGTTTAGCACGCGTTTGGCCTAAAACTACAGGGTTAACAGCTTCAAGATGCGAAGGATTGTCGGTTAAGCTAATATGCACAAGATTACCATCAAATTCTCTATTAGATGAAGCTCCTAAATGATATTTAACATCTCCAGTTGAGTCCGATGGCGTATTGCTAAATTCTCCAGCAAATTCATTAAAGATTCTTTTATAAGATTTTTGCAAAAGATTAGCTAAAACATTTAATCTTCCTCTGTGAGCCATTCCTATTTTGACTTCTTTAACTCCTAATTGCCCACCTCTTTTAATTATTTGTTCTAATGCAGGTATTAAAGATTCGGCCCCATCTAATCCAAATCTTTTTGTACCTACAAATTTTACAGCTAAAAACTTTTCAAAACCTTCAGCCTGTATTAATTTATTTAAAATAGCTTTCTTTCCATTTTTAGTAAAATTCATTAGGTTTTCTTTTTTTTCCATTCGTTCCCTAAACCATATTTTTTCGATTGGGTCTGCAATATGCATATATTCCACACCAATTTTTGAACAATAGGTTTTTTTTAGAAAAGAAATGATTTCTTTAACTGTTGAATAACCACGATCCATATATGAACCTATATAAATTTTTTTGTTATAATCTTTTTTTTCAAAACCATGATCGTTAGGATGTAGTTCATGAAGATATTTTCTCTCCATCATTCCAAGTGGGTCTAGGTCAGCAATAAGATGTCCTCTTATTCTGTATGCTCTAATTAAAGCAATAGCTTTTACCGATTGTTCTTTTTCGTTTTCATAATTTTTATTAGAAATTAACCTCCCATCTCCTGATGGTTTTTTATCTTCTATATTTTTTTCTGGAATAAGACTTGTTTGCAAATTAATATTTTTTTTACGCGCCCAACTAGGACCTAATATTTCTTTTTCTATAGTTTTTTGATCTTCACCAAGGCCATCAAAAAAATCTACCCAACTTTGTGGAATATTTTTTGGATTATTCAAATACTGAATATATAAATCTTGAATAAAAGGACTATTGCTGCCTTGTAAAAAAGAGGTTTTTTCAAAAATTGAATTATCTTTATTTGAGGTCATTAATAATTTTATAAAATTAATCTATTATAAAATTGACTAGACTATCTTGCAAGTTTGTCATGAACCGTTTTTCCAAGATTTGCTGGTGACTCTGCCATGAAAATGCCACATGATTTCATTTTTTCTATCTTATCATCTGCATTCCCCTTGCCTCCAGAAATTATTGCACCTGCATGTCCCATTCTTCTTCCAGAAGGAGCTGTCACACCAGCTATAAATCCAAATATAGGTTTTTTTATTTTTGAAGATTTTATAAATTCTGCCGCTTCTTCTTCTGCAACTCCACCTATTTCTCCTATCATTAAGATTGATTCGGTTTGTTCATCCTTTAAAAAAAGTTCTAGACAGTCTATAAAATTTGTTCCATTAATTGGATCTCCACCGATGCCAACCACTGTTGATTGTCCAATTCCATTTTCAGTTGTTTGACTGACTGCTTCATAAGTAAGTGTGCCCGACCTCGAAACTATTCCACAGGATCCCTTTTTATGAATACTACCAGGCATAATACCAATTTTGCATTCATCAGGTGTAATAATTCCAGGGCAATTTGGTCCAATTAAACGTGATTTTGACTTTATAAGTTTTTCTTTAATATTAATCATTTCTAAAACAGGAATTCCTTCAGTAATACAAACAATTAATTCTATATCATTATCTAACGCCTCAATAATTGCTGAAGCTGCAAATTTAGCTGGTACGTAAATCATAGTTGCGTTTGCTTTTGTTTTCACTACAGCTTCCTGTACTGTATTAAATACTGGTTTCTCCAAATGGTTTTGCCCTCCTTTTTTTGGTGTAACACCACCAACTATATTTGTACCGTAAGCAATAGCTTGTTCAGAATGAAAAGTTCCATGCGTTCCAGTAAAACCTTGGCAAATGACTTTGGTATTTTTATTTATTAGTATAGACATGTTTTACCTTGTTGCTTCAACAATTTTTTTTGCTGCATCTGATAAATTATTAGCGGATATGATTTTTAAATTAGAATTTTTTAGAATTTTTTTTCCTAGTTCTACATTAGTTCCAGCCAATCTTACTACTAAAGGAATTGACAAATTAATTTCTTTCGCTGCCTCAACTAAACCTTCCGCAAGTACATCGCAACGCATAATGCCTCCAAAAATATTTATTAAAATTCCTTTAATATTTTTATCTAAAAGCATAATTTTAAATGCTGCTGAAACTTTTTCTTTAGATGCTCCCCCACCAACATCTAGAAAATTCGCTGGTTCAGAACCATACAATTTTATAATGTCCATGGTCGCCATTGCGAGGCCTGCACCATTTACCATGCAACCAATTTTTCCATCTAATTTAATGTATGATAGATCATATTTTTTTGCTTCGGTTTCTATTGGATCTTCTTCGTTAGGATCTCTTAAAGATGCAATGTCTGGATGTTTATACAATGCATTTTCATCAAAACTAATTTTAGCATCTAAACATAATAAATCATCGGATTTTGTTAAAACCAAGGGGTTTATTTCAATTAAATTTGCATCCTTTGTAGTCAAAATTTTATAAATTGATTTTATAATATTAAAAGCTTGTTTTTCTGATTTATTTGAAAAATTAAATGTTTTCGTTATTTTTTTTAAATCATTCTCTTTAATCGATTGGGATAAATTTAATTTTAGCGTAGTAATTTTTTCGGGGTGATTTTTTGCAACTGCCTCGATATCCATGCCGCCTTCGGAGCTTGAAATGAAAGCGATTTTAGAACTAGATCTATCTACTAAACAAGATAAATAATATTCTTTCTTTATATCACACGTTTCTTCAATATATATTCTTTTAACTTTTCTTCCAGAAGGTCCAGTTTGATGGTTAATTAAAATTTTACCAAACATTTTTCTAGATTCTTCAATTAATTCATCCACCCCATTAACTAGCTTTATTCCCCCAGCCTTACCTCTACCTCCTGCATGAATTTGAGCTTTCAGCACCAAATTACTCGAACTTAAGTTTTTAATTTTTTTTTTTATTTCATTTAAATCAAAAATGACTTCGCCTCGTGGAGTTGGTACTCCAAATTGATTTAGAATTTCTTTAGCTTGATGTTCGTGGATGTTCATATTAAAAATCGCATTTTTCTATCTTAAATTTAACCAATAAATCGTTTATTTTTTCTGGTGTAGTGCAATTGATATCATCAATCATCTCTGTAAAAAAGAGTTCTTTATTTTTTCCTATTAAATAAACAGATTGAATTTTATTTTCTTTAAGTTTTGATAAATAAAAAGTTTTGTATTCATTGTAAAATTTATTTTTTTTTCCAGGAACACTTCGATCATCATAAAAACTATTAATAGAAGGGAATTCATTTTTTAATATGGTTACAAAAAATTGGTAGTCTGTAATAATAATTTTTCTTTTGTTGTCTTGTTTTAATATATTTATTGTATCTACTAATAAATTAATTTCATTTATTGGATTGTCTTTATAACCTGAAGAAATCCACTTTAATCCTGATAGTTTTTTATCTATTATTTTTGCATCTACAGCTAAGCTCAAATCGACATTATTTAGTTCCATGAATTTTTTGTTGAGATTAAATCTGATATGATATTTTGATGTTGAAAAAATAAAAATTATTAAAATAAAATATATCAAATAATTTTTATTAAAGTATTTTACGGTATATAAATGTGAAATGGCAGCAGCAATAGGTATAAGACAAAAAATCAATATTTGGTTCATCGTTAAAAGTTGGCAGTAAATAAATATTAATATTGATATCAAAAAAAGAATTGAAATTAAAAATTCTTTTTTTTGATTCAAATTTTTATTTTTTATTTTGATTATAAAATACATGCTTAATAGTAAGGGAATTAAAGAAATATAAATGAACTTAAACTGGCCTAAAATATTTTTTATTCCAAATTCAAGATTATTAATTCTTTCACTTCCAATAGTGGTTGGATAGTAAATGTATTGAATTAAAAAATTTTTTAAAGGTATTTCATTTATAAAAAAAACACTAAATATTATTAAAAAAGAAAAAAAACCTCCTGCAAAAAAATAAAATAAATTTTCTTTTTTTATTTTTTTAATAAAAAAATAATTTACAGAAATAACAATAATAATTAATACAAATAAATATGCTGATGGTATTTGTTTTGAAAAAAAAGAAAAAATTAACAACATGGGAGATAAAAACCAAAAAAGATTTTTTTCATGCAAAATTGCTAGTGATAAAGAATATAATGAGAGAATGGAAAAAATTATTGCATGATGATCAACGAATGGGGATCCTGCTGCAGGATACGCTAGTACAGCAATTCCTAAACAATAAATAAAAGAGTAAATCTTTTTTAGTCCCAATTTTGAAAAAAAATGGAAAGAAAATAATGTAAATAGCATATTAATCAAAGAAGCATGAAGAACATAGCTAAACCAATTTGCTTTAAATATAAAAAAAAATAACGATTGAAGATAAATTAAAAATGGGGCAGTAATTAACCACCAATCTTTAAATGGATGTTTGCCTGTAGTAATATTGTATGAAGCATCAAAATATACGAAACTATCTATTGGGAATACCCCTCTATACCCAAAATATTGATTGATACATATTGAAAATATAGCAAGAATTGTGAAATAAATTTTATTTAAAGTCATGGATACTAATCTTTATTTAATTTTATATCTTTTTTTTATTTTATATGCATTAGTTAATTATCTGTTAGTTCTGTATATAATAAAATTAAAAAGAATTATTAGAGTCAATTTCATTAACACCTTCGATGTCTAAATTTTTTTTAAATATATAGAAACTAGTTATTTAAATCTGGATCTATTTTGCAGGCTGTTTTGTATAATTCTTTTACAGCTTTAATTGATATGTTTAGATTTTTTGTTTCATCTTTGTCTAAAGTTAATTCAACTATTTTTTCAACACCATTGTTACCAATGATAACTGGCACTCCTGCATAAACATTTTCTTCATTATATTCTCCATTTAAGAAAGCAGCACACGGTAATGTTTTTTTCAAATTTTTTATGTATGCTTCTGCCATTTCAACGCCTGATGCAGCTGGAGCATAAAATGCAGAACCTTTTTCTAAATACTTGACTATTTCCGCTCCACCTTTTCGGGTTCTTTCAACAAGATCATCTAATTTATCTTTTGTAATAAGTTGATTTAATGGTTTTCCATTAACAAGAGTATGATTTAACATAGGAACCATTGTGTCGCCGTGTCCACCTAGCACTATGCATTCTATATTTTTTACTGGAACTTTAAGCTCTTCTGAAAGAAAGTATTTGAATCTTGATGAATCTAAAATTCCTGCCATTCCCACCACTTTGTTTGTTGGTAAACCTGAATATTTTTGAAAAGCCATCACAATAATATCCAAAGGATTAGTGATACAAATTACAAAAGAGTTAGGTGAGTTTTTTTTTACTCCTTCCGCTACTTGCTTTATAATTTTTAAATTAGTTCCTAATAAATCGTCTCTTGTCATTCCTGGTTTTCTTGGAACTCCTGCTGTAATAATAATTACATCTGAATCTTTAATGTCTTCATAATTATTAGTACCTTTAAGATTGATATCAAACCCATCCACAGAAGTTGATTGTCCTATATCTAGTGCTTTACCTTTTGCAATTCCTTCTGCAACATCAAACAGCACCACGTTTCCAAGTTCCTTTATGCTAATAAGATGAGCTAATGTTCCTCCGATTTGACCAGCGCCTATAAGTGAAATTTTTTTCTTCATCTACCAAAATGGTTTAATTAAGCTTCTAGTTTGTTGCAAGCATTTTTTTAAGTGAACTTATAGCCTTGGCGGGATTTAGCCCTTTTGGACAAGAATTAGTGCAGTTCATGATTGTATGACATCCATATAACTTAAGTTTACCTGCTACTTTTTTTAATCTTTCTTTTCTTTCTTCGTCACGGCTATCAACAATCCATCGATATGCCTGTAATAAAACAGCTGGTCCTAAATATTTTTCACCATTCCACCAGTAACTTGGGCAAGATGTTGAACAACATGCACACATTATACACTCATACAATCCGTCAAGTTGTTTTCTGTCTTGTTTTGATTGATTAATTTCAATTATTTTTGATTTTTTTTCTTTGGTTTTTAGCCAAGGTTCAATTGATTCATATTGACGATATAATGTACTTAGATCAGCTACTAAATCTTTTATTACTTTTAAATGTGGCAAGGGGTAAATATTTATATCTCCATTTATATCTTTATGAGATTTCATGCATGAAAGAGTATTTATACCGTCTACGTTCATTGCACACGACCCGCAAACACCATGGGCACATGATCTTCTATAAGTAAGGGATGGATCTATTTCATTTTTAATTTTATTTAAAATATCTAATACTTTTTTCCCACACTGAGTGATGTCAACTTCAAAAGTATCAATTTTTGGATTTTCATTTTTATCTGGGTCCCATCTATAAATATTAATTTTTTTAATATTTTTTGATCCAGTGACATCTTTAAAATACCCACCTTTTGAAATTTTTGAATTTTTTGGAAGAGTAAACTGA
The DNA here is from genome assembly GCA_905612235.1 of uncultured Pelagibacteraceae bacterium. Classification (GTDB taxonomy): domain Bacteria; phylum Pseudomonadota; class Alphaproteobacteria; order Pelagibacterales; family Pelagibacteraceae; genus AG-414-E02. Next base: position 11,574 of record CAJQRF010000024.1, read on the forward strand.
ACCATTAATAAACTCTTTCCTTTGGTGGAAATGATTGAACATCATTACTCATTGTCGATAGAGTTACTGGTCTATAATCAATTTTAACTTCTTTACCATCATGCCAACTTAATGTGTGTTTCATAAAGTTAACATCGTCTCTTTTTGGAAAATCCTCTCTAGCATGAGCACCTCTACTTTCTGTTCTTGCATGAGCAGATTCTATAGTTGTTATTGCCTGTCTAATAAGATTGTCAAATTCAAGTGTTTCCATTAAATCAGTATTAAATATTAACGACTTATCTTTAACAGATATTGAATCCATACCTTCTAAAGGTTTTTTAATTTCATTTACACCTTCTTTAAGTGTTTTTTCAGTTCTAAAAACTGCGCATTTAGATTGCATAGTTTTTTGCATAGATAGTCTAAGCTCTGATGTTTTGTTTTGTCCATTTCCATTTCTAATCCTATCAAATCTGCCGAGACATTTATCTGTCTCTATTGATGAAATTTTTTCATGCGGTGTGTTAGATTTAACTAATTCTATGGCTCTTTGAGCGGCTGATCTCCCAAAAACAACTAGGTCAATTAAAGAATTCGATCCAAGTCTATTAGCTCCATGAACAGATACGCAGGCAGTTTCTCCTATAGCCATTAAACCGGGTACAGTTTTATCTTTACCATTAACCGCCAATACTTCAGCTTTATAGTTAGTGGGTATGCCTCCCATGTTATAATGAACTGTTGGAACAACTGGTATTGGTTCTTTAGTTACGTCTCTTCCTACAAAAGTTTCTACTGACTCTGAAATGCCAGGTAACCGTGCTTGGATTATTTTTTTATCAATATGACTTATGTGTAGATGAACATGATCTTTGTGTTTTCCTATTCCTCTGCCTTCGTTAATTTCGATTGCAATTGATCTACTCACTACATCTCTAGAAGCTAAATCTTTTGCAGTTGGTGCATATTTTTCCATAAAACGTTCGCCATTAGAATTTAAGAGATATCCACCTTCTCCTCTTACCGCTTCGCTTATTAAACATCCAATTCCATAAAGTCCTGTAGGATGAAACTGAACAAATTCCATGTCTTGTAGAGGTAAGCCTGCTCTTAAGACCATGCCGTTACCATCTCCTGTGCAAGTATGCGCTGCTGTTGCTGAATAATAAACTTTTCCATATCCTCCAGTCGCTATGATTGTTATATGTGATCTAAATCTGTGTATGGTTCCATCATTAAGATTCCAAGCAATAACTCCTTTGCATTCCCCATCTTTCATAATCAAATCTAATGCAAAATATTCTATAAAAAATTTTGTGTTATGTTTTAATGCTTGACCATATAAAGTGTGTAAAATTGCATGACCTGTTCTATCTGCTGCTGCACAAGTTCTTTGAACAGGTGAATTACCATAATCTTTTGTCATCCCTCCAAATGCACGTTGATAAATTTTTCCATTTTCTGTTCTGCTAAATGGAACACCGTAGTGCTCTAATTCTATTACAGCTCTAGGTGCTTCTTTACATAAATATTCTATAGAATCTTGATCTCCTAGCCAGTCTGAACCCTTAACAGTATCATACATATGCCAACGCCAATCATCTTCACCCGCATTTCCAAGTGCTGCTGAAATGCCTCCTTGGGCTGCTGAAGTATGGCTCCTTGTTGGAAAAACTTTTGAAATACAGGCTGTATTTAAACCTGACTCGCTTAAACCTACAGCAGCCCTTAAACCAGCGCCACCAGCGCCAACTACAAGCACATCATATTCATGATCGATTATTTTATATGCAGTCATTAAATTTTATAAATTAATAAAGTTAAAATTGTTATAGGCAAAACTATACTCAATATTGAAGCTAAAAGATTTGCGACATCTTTGATTTTTTGATCATGAATATAGTCCTCAAAAATCTCATTTAGACTAATTTTAGCATGGAAAAAGCCAATAAAAAATAAGGCAATTATTAGAATTTTAAATAATGTATTTTCAAAAAAATAAATAGCCTCCTGGTAATTTTTTTCTGAAAGTGAAATTAGTGAAAAATAAAACCAAGCAAAAAGTGGGACTAAAATTACAGCACTTACTCGATGAAGTATCCATTTTCTTGTTGCGTTCATTAAATTAAGCCTCTTCCTAATAACCAAAATATAATTGTTGCAACTAAAGAAGATAAAATAACCAATACTCCAGAAATGTTAGCAGTTTTAATTTCAAATCCATAACCCATATCCCAAACTAAATGTCTTATACCACTCAATATATGAAAGCTCATAGACCAGGTAAATCCAATTAAAATAAATTTTCCAAAAAAACTATTAATTGCCAGTAGAAATAATTCGTAATTACTTTCACCAAGGCTAAAAGCTAATAGCCAAAAAAACATTAAAATTAACGCTAGCAGATTTACGATGCCAGTAATCCTGTGGGTTATTGAAAGCAAAGATGAAATATGCCATCTGTAAATTTGTAAATGGGGCGAAATTGGATTTTGATTATCTGTCATTTAAATTATTTTAAATACTTCTCACATAAAAGTTGAGCTATTTGAACAGCGTTCAAAGCCGCACCTTTTAATAAATTGTCTGATACTACCCACATGTTAATAGAATTTTTTTGCGTCTTGTCTTCCCTTATTCTTGAAATATAAGTTGTAAAATCACCAGCAACTTCTGCTGGTGTTACATATCCACCATCTTTATGTTCATCAACAACTTTACATCCTGGCGCAGATACTAAGCAGCTTTTAATTTTTGCTATATCTATACTATTATTAAATTCAATATTTACAGACTCAGCATGACCAACGAAAACTGGAACTCTTACGCAAGTTGCGGTTAAATTTATATTAGGATCTAAAATCTTTTTAGTTTCAACTGCCATTTTCCATTCTTCTTTTGTTGAACTATCATCCATAAAATCATCAATGTGAGGAATGACATTAAAAGCTATTTGCTTAGTAAAATTCTTAGATTTAACTTTTTTATTTTCTAACACAGATTTAGTTTGCTCTTCTAATTCCATCATGTGATTTTTTCCACCGCCAGATACAGATTGATAAGTTGACGTTACAACTCTTTTAATCTTAAATTGATCATGAAGTGGTTTTAAAGCCAATACCAATTGGATGGTTGAACAATTTGCATTTGCTATAATATTTTTATTTTTATATTGCCCTAAACTTTCAGGGTTAACTTCTGGAACTACTAAAGGAATATCCTTATCCATTCTAAAATGTTTTGAATTATCAATTACAATTGTTTTCTTGGCAGCAATAGGTGCCCACTCTTCAGCTATTGCACTTCCTGCTGAAAAAAAGGCTATTTTAACTTTTGAAAAATCAAAATCATTTAAGCCAACAAGAGAATACTCTTTATTTTTAAAGCTAACTTTTTTTCCGATATTTTTGTCGGAAGCAATTAAGTATAATTGATCAAATTTAAAGTTAAGTTTTTCTAAAACTTCTAAGAGTTTTCTACCAACATTTCCCGTTGCTCCTACAATTGCAATATTCATATTAATTAGAGTTTTACTACTGTTTTATGACCAATTCTAGACAATTGGTAAATCACAAAGCGTACCTTTGCTTTTTTTATCTCCAATTTTCAATTCAATAGGAGTTTTTTTATCCCAATATTCTTTTTTAATCATAGCTATACCAACAACTTTTTTTAGGTTAGGTGAATAAGTGGCTGACCTTAGTTCGCCTACTACGTTGTTGTTATTGTGTAAAGGTATACTCTCGGTTACTTCTATTTTATCCATATCTATAAGGACACCCATCAGTTTTTTATTGATTCCTTCTTTAAAAATTTTCACTAAAGTTTTTTTACCAAGATAATTAATATCTGACTCAACATCTATATATTTATCAAAACCACACTCATAAGGATTATCTCCACTATCAAAATCATTACCTGCAGACAGAAGTGCACTTTCAATTCGTTCAATTAAATTTGGGCATCCAGGCTCAACGTTGAATTCTTTACCTGTTGAAAATAATTCATCATATAGCATTTGACCTGCCTCACGATTTTCAACATACACTTCAAAACCACCTTGCTTGGACCAGCCTGAGCGAGCTATTAAAAATTTATTTCCTTTAAAAGTATAATAGTCAAAACCAAAGAATTTCAACTCTATGATTTTTTTTCCTAAAACTTTTTCCATTAATTTAAATGATTTAGGTCCTTGAACAGCTAATATATTTACATCAGGTTCTGTTATTTCAACTTGTAAACCTAAGCCGCTAGCAATCCCTTTTGCATAAAGACCAATATCGGAGTCAGCTAGTGATAGCCACCATTTGTCCTCAGCCAGTTTTAAAGCGACCGGATCATTTAACGTACCTCCCTGCTCATCAATAATAGGAGCATAATAACATCTGCCAACTTTTGCTTTTGAAAGATTTCTGCAAGTCATTAATTGAACTAATTTTGATGAATCTTTTCCTGTTATTTGAACCTGTCTTTCAGCAGCAACATCCCAAATTTGAACATGTTCTTTTAGATGAAAATATTCCTTTTCTAAATTTCCAAAAGATGCTGGTAAAAGCATATGATTATAAATGGTATATGCGGTAACCCCCTGATTTTCTATTCTGTTTGTGTAAGGAGTGCTTCTTAATCTTCTAGATTTTGCTATATAAAATTTCATTATAATAATTATTTGTGATTTTTTTCTATAAATTTTTTAACAATCTCTCTCATTTCAAATGCTTTTTCAAATAAAATCATATGTCCGCATTCTTTTATTACGCTTAGTTCAGAATTTTTTATTTTTTCAGCCATTTTTTTTCCTTTTTCAAGGGGAACCATTTTATCCTTATCTCCCAACATACAGAGAGTTGGACAGCTTACTGTCTCTGCTGCTTTTGATCCATTTTTGTAGTTATTGCACGCTCTTAGATCTACAGCCAAACCATCTTGAACTTGACGTGGTGAATTTATGATTTGTTGAACTGGATTTCCTCCAATAAATTTTTTTACTCCTTCATATCCCCACTTCATCATCAGTTCTACTGATTTCATGTCACCACCATCAGCATAATCAATAAGGTCTTGATTTACTGGAAGAGAATAAGAGCCGCCAACCAAAGTTAAGCTTTTAATTAATTTTGGAAAACGATGGGAAAATTCAAGGCCGACTAAGCAACCTTGCGAATGACCTACAAATGAGATTTCTTTTATTTTTAAGCTTTGCATTAATTTATTTATCCATTCTGCCATTTCCTCAATTGATTTAATTGCTGGTCCTTCAGAATTGCCGTGTGCCGGCAAATCTAGAGCTAAGACAGAATACCCTTTTGAAGCAAGAAATTGCTCATGCAAAGACCAAACAATATGGGTAAGACCGCTACCATGCATCAAAACAATTACTGGTTTATTAGTATCAAAATCTAATCCTCCATTTGATGCAAAAACGCTTTTTTTCTCTACCTCGAATTTCAGCGCAGCTCCTCAGCTTTTTTTCTTAATTCGAATTTTTGTATTTTACCAGTAGATGTTTTTGGGAGTTCACAAAATTCAATTTTTTTTGGGACTTTAAATTTAGCTAAAGTTTCCTTGCAAAAATCAATCAATTCTTTTTCAGTAACAGGCTTATCTTTAACAGACTCAATAAATGCACAAGGTACCTCTCCCCATTTTTCATCTTTTTTCGCAACTACTGCTGCTATAGATACGGACGGATGTTTTGCTAATGTATTTTCTATTTCAATTGATGATATATTTTCGCCTCCAGAAACAATTATATCTTTGGATCTATCTTGAATTTTTACGTATCCATCAGGGTACATAACGGCCAAATCTCCAGTATGAAACCATCCACCTTTCATTGCTTTATCAGTAGCATCTTTGTCTTTAAAGTAACCTTTCATAACTATATTTCCCCTGATCATTATTTCTCCAATTGTTTTACCATCTCTTGGAACTTCCTTCATGGTTTCAGGATCCATAATTGTTACACCCTCTGTGTTAGGATATCTTACTCCCTGTCTAGCTTTTATCTCATTTTGCTTTTCCTCTTCTAATTCGTTCCATGATTCGTTCCATGCACATTGCGTTACATGTCCATAGGTTTCTGTTAAACCATAAACATGCATTACTTCAAAACCAAGACTTTTCATTTTTTTAAAAATTATACTTGGTGGTGGAGCCCCAGCAGTTAATACATAAACTTTTTGCTTTAATTTTTTACGATCGTTTTCAGGCGCTCCTGTAATCATATTAAGCACGATTGGTGCGCCACCAAAATGGGTTACATTATGTTTATCAATTAACTCAAAAATTTTCTTAATATCAATGTTTCGAAGACATATTGTTTTTCCATTCAGCATAGGAATAGTCCAGGGGTAACACCAACCATTGCAATGAAACATTGGTACAATAGTTAAAAAATTTAATCTGCTTGGCATATCCCAAGCTACCGCACTGCCTGTTGACATTAGATATGATCCTCTATGATGATAAACAACTCCTTTTGGATTTCCTGTTGTTCCCGATGTATAACTTAATGAAATAGCTTGCCACTCATCTTCTGGCATTTTCCAAATATAATTTTCATCACCTGTGTTTAAAAATTCTTCATACTCTAAATCACCAATTTTTTGTAATTTTGATTGATCTGCAAATTTATCATTTATATCAATGATAATTATTTTTCTTTTTATTGTGCTTAATGCTTTTTTAACTTCTAAATGAAGTTGTCGATCCACAACTAGTACCTTGGCATCACTATGATCTAAAATATAGGCAATGGTTTTAGCATCTAATCTAATATTAATTGTGTTTAATACCCCTCCAGTCATAGGAACAGAGTAATGAGCCTCAAAAATTTCTGGGGTGTTAAAAGCTAAAAATGAAACTGTGTCACCTTTACGAATGCCAATCTTTTCTAATGCACTAGCAAATTTAATGCATCTCTTATAAATTTGAGTCCAAGTATATTTTCGATCTTCATAAACCAATGCCTCATAATTAGGATAAATATCCTTAGCTCTTTCAAGAAAAGAAAGGGGTGTTAATGGAACAAAATTTGCATTATTTTTTTCAAGATTTTTATCGTAATCACTCATATTAAATTAACTTATTTTTGATTCTTTTATTATTTCTGCAATTACTTCTTCCTTTTTGTGTCCCATTAAATGAACACCGTTTACACCTTTAATTTCCTTAAAAGCTTGTATTAATTCAAGACAAATATTTTTACTTTCAATTTTTGCATCTTTTGCCTGCTCTAATCTTTTAATGATTTCATCTGGGACATCTACACCAAATAAATTATCGTTCATCCATTTTGCACTTTTTGCTGATGCAAAAGGTCCAAGTCCAATTAGAAAATAAGTTTTTTCTAAAATTCCAGAATCTTCTAAAACCTTCATATAATTTTTTAATTTTACAGTGTCAAAAACATACTGGGTTTGAAAAAAGTTTACACCAGTGTTTATTTTATTAAAAATTTTTTTAACATCAGGCAAACCTTTTGATGGGACTTCAGCTCCACCAATAAATAATTTTGGAGCAGGATCAATAACTCGACCTGATGGAAATTTTTTTTCAGTTCTCATCATTTCAGCTGTAGCAACTAGTGTTAAACTATTAATATCATTTACAGGTTTAGTTTCTGGTTGGTCTCCACCTTTAGGATCATCCCCAGATAAACATAAAACATTATGTACTCCTAGGGCTGACGCTCCTACTAGATCTCCTTGTAATGCTAATCTATTACGATCTCGAACTGTTAATTGTAATATTGGATCAATGCCACTTTGAGCTAGAATAATTGCCGCAGTTAGTGCAGACATGTGCACCTTAGCTCCTGGGCTATCTGTAACATTAACAGAATCAGCAACATCTTTTAATGGTTTAGTTTTTTCTAATAAAATTTTTTTATCAGAAGCGTCTGGAGGTGTTGTTTCTGCAGTAAATACAAATCCTCCTGAACTTAATTTTTTATGTAATAAGCTTTGATATTCCATTTTTAATTAAATTTAAATTTCATTATATTTTCACTACCTGAAATGCCTGACTTATAATATGTGTTAATTCTAGGTAATATTCGATCAAAGAAAAACTTTGCTGTTTCTATTTTATCTTCAAAAAAAATTTTATTATTTTTTATTTCCTTAAAGCTTACATCTAAAACTTTTAACCAAGAATACCCTACAGCAACTAATCCTAGGACTTTCAGATAATCATTGCATGCAGCACTAACGTCATCTTTAGAATTTTTCATACTCTTTTCAATCCATGTTGTAAAATCTATTAATATTTTTAAATATTGATTTAATTTTTCAGCAAATAATTTTGTTTCAACATTATTTTTACTTTCATCAATGCCGTTTTTAACTAATTGAGTATAATTTTCAATAACGCTTCCATTTTTATTTGCAAGTTTTCTAAAAACCAAATCAATAGCTTGAACAGAATTTGTCCCTTCATATATTGGTGTTATTCTATTGTCTCTATATAACTGTTCGATACCCTGGTCTTTTGTATAACCATATCCTCCAAAAATTTGCATCGCATCGCTAGTAATTTCCATTCCGATGTCTGTGAATAATGACTTAACTACAGGTGTCATAAGAGAAACTAAATCTAACGCTTCTTGTTTAATTTTACTAACATTATGATACAAGCTAACTTCCGTTTGCTGGGCTAACCAAAAACTTAATGCTCGCTCACCTTCGATCATTGATTTCATATTTAATAATGACCTCCTAATATCAGCATGGTCAATAATTGCATCTGCACCATTTTTTAATTTACTATTGTTTGATTTTCCTTGTTTTCTTTCCTTAGAATAATTTAAAGCATTTTGATATGCAATTTCAGATATTCCTAAACCCTGTATTCCTACAACTATTCTTTCTAAATTCATCATAGTAAACATTGAGCTTAACCCTTTGTTTTTAGGCCCAATCATATATCCAATTGCTTCGTCAAAGTTTAGAACGCATGTAGCAGAACCCTTAATTCCCATCTTGCTTTCAATTGAACCAGTTGAAACACTATTTCTTGGTCCTAAAGAATTGTCTTCTTTAACTTGAATTTTTGGTACTAAAAATAAGCTAATTCCTTTTGTGCCAGCAGGGGCATCAGCTGTTCTTGCAAGAACAAGATGTATAATATTATCTGTAAGATCGTGGTCTCCAGAAGTTATAAATATTTTTTGACCACTTAATTTAAAAGTCCCATCTGGTTGTTCTATTGCTTTAGTTTTTAATAAACCTAAATCTGTACCACAAACTGGCTCTGTCAAACACATTGTTCCACTCCAAATTCCTTTGACCATATTTGGAAGAAACTTTTTTTTTATAGAATCTGTGCCATGATGTAATATGCAGTTATAAGCTCCAATACTTAGTTCGCTGTATAACTTAAAAGAGAGACTAGCCGAAGATAGCATTTCATCAAAAAATGTACTTATGGTTTTTGGCATACCTTGCCCACCATATTTCGGGTCACATGATAAAGAAGTCCATCCATCTTCAATAAATTTTTTATAAGCTTCTTTATATCCTGGTGGAGTTATTACTACTCCATTTTCAAGTTTAGTAGGATTTTCATCTCCAGTTTTAGCTAAGGGTAGTATAAGATTTTCTGTTATTTTTGCAGCTTGTTCTAAGATGTCTTTTGCAAGATCAGCATTAACTTCTTTATATTTTTCTAAATCATTATAATGTTTATTGTCTCTTAGTTTTTCAAAAAGAAACATCATATCATCTAATGGAGCATTATAAGTTGCCATTAATTCACTAAAGGTTTTCCTGTTAAAAGAGTGTGTTTGATTCTAGCTTGAGTCTTTTCCATTTGAATGAGTTGAATAAATGCTTCTAATTCTAGTGCATACATATCATCCTCAGATAATTCTTTATCAATAGTTGTATTGCCTCCGCTTAATACAAAAGCTAATTTTTTTCCCACTTCTATTCCATGTTCCATAATTTTTTTTTCTTTAAAAAGATTTTCAAGAGTTTGAAGCATTTTATCCATTACTTGATTTCCCGATAGTTTAAAAATTGGTTCTTGTGGAGGTTTATATCCATTTTTTTTCTCATTAATTAAATTTTCAGCAACAGAAAGTAATTTATTTCTATTCATAATACTTTTATCTTTTTCTAGTAAAAACTTTAATGGCATAGCTTCTACAGGTGAGTTAGCTGTTTTTCCATATCCAATAATATCAAATACTTTTTGTGGTGCAAAGTCTGGATCTTTATTAGCTTTTTCATCTTGCATCCATCTCCATAACATTTGTTTAGTTCCGCCCCCCGCAGGTATTAAACCTACGATTGTTTCTACTAAACCTGTAACTATATTCGTATGCGCAACTACATAATCGCTTTGAACTAATACTTCAAAACCACCACCTAAAGCTAAACCAGATGGCGCAGCAACAACCAAATTGTTAGAATATTTAAGTTGCTTACAGGTCATTTGAAAGTGGTAAATAAATTTTTCAATTGCTTTCCAGTTTTTTTCTTTAGCAAATTCCATAACATAATTTAAATTTACACCTGCTGAAAATTGCATACCTTCATTTATAATTATTAAGTTTTTATCAGACGCTCTTTTTAATGCATCCATTGAGTCATAATCTAAAGTATTTGCTTTAGTATTAAATTCTACGATTTTAAAATCTTTATATTCATATGTAAAAGCTGATTTATTTTCTTTTTGGACTTTTGCTATTTGCTTTACTTTTCCCAAAGTTTCTAAATTTGTATAAATTTGTCTTTTCCCATAAAAGCTATCTGTTTTTTTTTCATAAATTTTTTTTATAAAATCATTTGGTTGAACCTGATTATCTTTTTCAACAAAAAATTTTACTCCTAATTCCTCTAACATTTCAAATGGTCCTCTTGTCCAATTAAAACCGAGTCTCATTGCTTCATCAATATTGTTATAATCTTTTGTTACACTAGGAATTAAAGAAGACGCATAAAGAATAATTTTTGAAATAACCGACCAAGCATATTTTCCATATTTATCATTTCTTGAAACGAGCTCTTTTAAATTAACTTTTTCACTAATATCAAGATCAATTTTTTTTGCTGGAAAATATTCTTTTGTGCTTAAATTAATTGCTTCTAATATTTTTTTACCACCTTCTTTGTTCATGCGATAAAAACCACCTTTACCTTTCCTACCCGTGTATCTAGTTTCAATTAAATTTTTTACCAGCGGAATTTCTTTCGCCACTTCATGAAAAACATCTGATGTTGGCAATTCTTTAATAAAACTTTTTAAGACATCAGCCATTAAATCTATTCCGATTAAGTCATATAGACCAAAAACTCCTGTTTTAGGAACTCCCATCGGTCTTCCAAAAATTGCATCCGCTTCTTCTATGCTTAAATCCATCTTAATTGCTTCTGTCATTGCTACTTGCATAGCATAAACTCCAACTCTATTACCCAAAAAACCTGGTGTATCTTTGCAAATTATTACACCTTTTCCTAAATTTTCCTCACAGAAAGTTTTAAGAAAGTTTATTTTTTTAATATTATTTAGCTCTTCACTAACTATTTCTAACAAACCCATATATCTCACTGGATTAAAAAAGTGCGTGATACAAAAATCTTTTTTATCTTCTGCAGACATTTTTTCAGACAAAACCTTCAAAGGAATGGTTGATGTATTGGATGAAATTATAGAACTAGATTTTCTTACTTTTGTAATTTTTTCATAAAGGTTATGTTTTATATCTATTCGTTCAACTACGGCCTCGACTATCCAATCAGCTTTGCTAACTAAATCAAAATTATCCTCAATATTGCCAACTTTGATATTATCAATCTTACTTTTATCGATTAATAATGGTGGACGTGATTCAAATATTTTTTTTTTTGCCTTTTCTGAAATCTCAGTTTTTAGATCTAATAATGTAACTGGAACATTAGCATTACATAGTTGAGCAGCAATACCACTCCCCATAGTTCCTGAACCAATGACAACAACATTTTTTATATTCATCGGGCTAGATACTATTTAAGTTTTGAAATTATTGCATCCCCCATTTGAGATGTGGATACTTCTTTTTTGCCTTTAGATAAAATATCCTTGGTTCTTAAGCCGTCATCAAGAACTTTTTGCACCGCATCTTCTAAGTTTTCGGCTTCTTTATCTAAATCTAGAGAATATTTAAGGGCCATAGCAAAACTAAGAATTGTTGCTATAGGATTAGCTATTTGTTTTCCGGCAATATCAGGGGCTGAGCCATGCGCAGGTTCATACATTGATCTCATTTTTCCATTCTTGTCTTTTGCACCCAAAGATGCTGAGGGCAATAAACCAAGAGATCCCGTTAGCATACCTGCTTCATCAGATAATATATCCCCAAATAAATTATCTGTAACAATAACATCAAACTGCTTTGGGTCTCTTAACAATTGCATCGCACAATTATCTGCAAGCATATGATTTAATTCTATACTTGAATATTCTTCATCTTTTATTTTTTGAACTTCTTCTCTCCAGAGAATGCCGGCTTCCATAACATTTGATTTATCGCAAGATGTAACTTTTTTATTTCTTTTTTGCGCAAGTTCAAATGCTACCTTAGCTACTCTAATTATTTCACTACTAGTATATGTATGAGTATTAATTCCTTTTCTCTCTCCATTTTCAATCGGTTTAATACCTCTTGGTTCACCAAAATATATTCCTCCATTCAATTCCCTGACAATCATAATATCCAAACCAGAAACAATTTCTGGTTTTAAACTTGAGGCGTCTACTAATTGTTTAAAACAAATTGCTGGCCTTAGGTTTGCAAATAACTTTAATTCTTTTCTTAATTTTAATAGTGCTCTTTCAGGTCTTTTTGAAAATTCTAAACCATCCCATTTAGGTCCACCAACGGCTCCTAGGATTATTACCTCTGATTCTAAAGCTTTATAAAAAACTTCATCTGTTATTGGTTTTTTATGTTTTTCATACGAAGCTCCACCCACTAAATCTTTTTCAATCACGAAGTCTAAAGATTTTTTTTTATTAAACCATTCAATAACTTTTTTTACTTCAGCAACGACTTCGGGTCCAATTCCGTCACCTGGTAGTAATAAAATTTTTCTTTTTTTTATTTGTATCATTTAATTTGCCCAAGGTTTGGTTTTCTTAACTTTGTCTTCATATGAAGATATTTTTTCTGATTGTTCTAATGACATAGCAATATCATCTAATCCATCAAGTAAACATTTCTTTTTAAATGAATCAATTTCAAATTTAATTATTTTATTACCAAGCTTAATTTCTTGCTCTGTAAGATTGACCTCTATACTTTCTTTTCTTTTTGAATATTCTACAAGCGCTTCAATTTTTTTTTCGTCTAAAATAATTGGCAGCATTCCATTTTTAAAACAGTTATTATAAAAAATATCTGCAAAACTTGGGCTTATTACACACTTGATCCCAAAATCTAACAATGCCCAAGGAGCATGTTCTCTGGATGAGCCACAACCAAAATTCTTACCCGTTAATAATATTGATGATGTATTATAAGGGTCCTTGTTTAATATAAATTCTTCAATTTTATTACCGTCATCATCATACCTCATTTCAAAAAATAAGCTTTTACCCAGCCCTGTTCTCTTTATGGTCTTAAGAAACTGTTTTGGAACAATCATATCCGTATCAACATTAGTTATTGGTAAATTTGCTGGTATTCCTTTTAAAATATTAAATTTTTTCATATTAATCCTTAAGCTTTCTTACATCGGTTAGATGACCTTCAATTGCTGCGGCTGCTGCCATGGCAGGACTCACTAGATGTGTTCTACCTCCACGTCCTTGCCTTCCCTCAAAATTTCTGTTTGAAGTCGACGCACATCTTTCTTGGGGATTAAGTTTATCCGCATTCATCGCTAAACACATCGAACAACCTGGTTCCCGCCAGTCAAATCCTGCATTTTTAAATACTTTATCTATTCCTTCTTCTTCTGCCTGTTGTTTTACTAGACCAGAACCGGGAACCACCATAGCGTTAATATGATTAGCAATCCTTTTTCCCTTCACAATTTTAGCTGCATCTCGTAAATCTCCTATTCTTCCATTAGTGCAACTACCTATAAAAATTCTATTTATCTTAATGTCAGTTATTTTTGTATTTGGTTTAAGTCCCATATAATTTAAAGCTCTATTCATTGAAGCTTTTTTATCCTCATTTTTCTCTTTTTCTGGATCTGGCACGAAACCTGTAACAGAAACAACATCCTGAGGTGATGTTCCCCAGGTTACCATTGGGCTAATCTCACTTGCATTTATTTCAACAGTCCTATCAAATTTGGATTGTGAATCAGATTTAAGTTTACTCCAATACTCGACTGCTAAATCCCAATTTTTATTTTTTGGCGACATTGGTTTATTCTTTAAATATTTGATTGTTTTTTCATCTGGAGCAATCAATCCTGCTTTAGCTCCTGCTTCTATTGACATATTGCAAATTGTCATACGTTGCTCCATATTAAAATTTTCTATTATTGGACCAGCATATTCAATAACCATTCCGATTCCACCAGCAGTTCCTATTTTACCTATAGTTTGTAAAATTACATCTTTGGAAGTAACTCCTGAAGGAAGTTTACCAACAACAGTTATTAGAAAGTTTTTTGCTTTTTTTTGAATTAAAGTTTGAGTTGCCAGAACATGTTCTACTTCTGAAGTTCCTATACCAAAAGCCAATGCTCCAAAAGCACCGTGTGTTGCAGTATGACTGTCACCACAAACAATTACCGTTCCTGGTTGAGTAAAGCCTTGTTCTGGACCTATGATATGAACAATTCCTTGTCTTTTATCTTTCATATCGAAAAGCTCTATATCAAATTCTTTACAATTATTCTCCAATGCTTCAACTTGAATTTTTGACTCTTTATCATCAATGCCCTTTGATCTATCGACTGTTGGTACATTATGATCTGCTACAGCTAATGTAAGATTGGGTTTTCTAACTTTTCTTTTTGATAATCTTAATCCTTCAAAAGCTTGCGGACTTGTTACTTCATGAACAAGATGTCTATCAACATACAATAAAGTAGTTCCATCTTTTTGTTGATGAACTATATGTTCATTCCAAATTTTATCATAAAGTGTTTGGGGCATTATAAAAAAAAATTATTTTTTTTCTGTGTTTAGTTTTTATTTTTTACGTGCTGGCTTTAGCATCTTCCTTATTTTTAGTAGGATTTTCTTTTTTAATCTCTTCTAGTTTACCTTTTTCAGCAGAAACATCTAAACCAATTTTTTTATTAATTTTTTCTGAAATTCTTGCTGATTTACCTTTTCTTTCTCTTAAATAATATAATTTAGCTCTTCTAACTCGACCTGATCTTATAACCTTTATTGAACTTATGATTGGACTATAAAGTGCAAATGTTCTTTCAACTCCTTCGCCAAAAGAAATTTTACGGACTGTAAATGATGAATTTATAGCTCTATTTTTTTTTGCTATACAAACTCCTTCGAAATATTGAACTCTTTCTCGTTTTCCTTCAACAATTCTAACTCCAACTTTTATTGTGTCGCCAGAAAAAAAATCAGGTATCTTTTTTGTTTCTAAAATTTTTTTAACTGTAGCTGCGTTTATTTCTTCTATATTTTTCATTTGTTTTTCTTGTATTTTTTCCATA
>CAJQRF010000025.1 GCA_905612235.1 uncultured Pelagibacteraceae bacterium
AATTGCTGATCCTTGAATTGAAGAAAGTAAAATTCTTCTTAATGAATTACCAATAGTAAGTGCATACCCTTTTTCAAGGGGTTCAGCAACTAAAGTGGTGCTAGTTTTATCTTCGTTACTTTTTATATTTAGTTTGTTCGGTTTAATTAATGCTTTCCAATTTTGAATTACTGTAGAATCTTCCATTTTTATACCCTTCTTTTTTTTGGTGGTCTAGAGCCATTGTGAGCCATCGGTGTTGTATCTTTTATCGAAAGAATTTTAAATCCTCTTGACTGAAGTGCTCTTAATGCAGTTTCTCTACCTGCGCCAGGTCCTTTTAATTTAACTGTCAAAATTTTTAAACCATGTTCTTGAGCTTTAGTAGCGGCGTGATCAGCAGCTATCTGTGCAGCGTATGGTGTAGATTTTCTTGATCCTTTGAACCCTCTTGAGCCTGCAGATGACCATGCAATTACGTTACCACTTTCGTCTGCTATAGTTATTATTGTATTATTAAATGTGGCATTAACAAAAGCTATACCATTAGTAATATTTTTGTTTACTTTTTTTTTCTCTTTAGTTTTTTTTACTTTTACGACTTTATCTTTGCCTGTCGTTTCTTTTGCTTTTACGACTTTTTCTTTGTCTGATGTTTTTTTTGGTTTTGCGACATTTTCTTTGTCCGTCTTTTTTTTTTCTTTTTCCATATATTTATTTTTTCATTGGTGTTAATTTTTTGCCAGCTATAGCAATTGCTTTACCTTTTCGAGTTCTTGCGTTGCAATGAGTTCTTTGACCACGAACTGGTAATTTTTTTTTATGCCTTGAGCCTCTGTAGGTTGCTAAATCAACAAGTCTTTTAATATTTAATGAGATTTCTCTTCTCAAATCACCTTCAACTTTGTAATTTTCAGTTATAAATTCTCTAATTTTTAGAACCTCATCATCTGTTAGGCTATTAGTTCTTTTACTTTTTGAAATATTTAATTTTTTGCATATATCATTTGAAAATTTATCGCCAATACCATGAATGTAAGTTAGCGCAACATGCACTACTTTATTTTGGGGGATGTTTACACCAGCTATACGTGCCATAATTTTATTGAAATCCGATATCTAATTGCGATAGTTATATAAATACTAAATATAAAGTCAAGTCTCTATAGAAGCAATAATACCTCGAATTTCCTTATAAATGTCATTAATTTCAGCCATGCCATTAATTTTATGAAGTAAATTTTGCTTCTTGTAATAATTCAATATAGGTAAAGTTTTTTTATAGTAAGTATCAAATCTATTTTCTAATGTTGTTTCATTATCATCTGATCTTTTGATCAGAAATTTTTTATCACATTTATGGTTACTATCTGTGGGTGGGCTGAAGTATTTATTAAAGATTAAGCCACAATTAGCACATGTTTGTCTACCTGAAATTCTTTTTATGACAGTATTTTTATCAACTTCTAAACTTAAGACACAGGATATTTTTTTTCCTTTAACTTTTATCATATTATCAAGCTCAATAGCTTGATTTAAATTCCTGGGATAACCATCAAATATCAATTTTTCATAAATTTCGTTTTTTAATAAATTCTTACTAATTAAATCATTCATAATTTTATCAGATACAAGTGATCCACTGTCCATTATTGATCTAATTTGATTACCTAAGGAAGTTTTGTTAGTTATTTCTTTTCTTAAGAGTTCCCCAGTAGATATTTTTCTTAAATTATAATCATTTACCAAATTATGAGATTGAGTTCCTTTTCCAGCTCCAGGTGGGCCAAGCAAAATTATATTCACAAACTACTTCCCAAATTTAGTTTTTTTAATTAATGATTCATACTGTTGGCTCATTAGTCTAGTTTGTATTTGAGATACTGTATCCATTGCCACAACTACGACAATCAAAATGGAGGTTCCACCTAAATAAAAAGGTATTGGAAATTTTGCTATTAAAAATTCCGGCATTAAACAAACTAATGTTAAATATAAAGCACCAAGTGTTGTTAGCTTAGTTAAAATATCTTCTATAAAATATGCTGTGCGGTCACCAGGACGTATTCCAGGTACATAACCTCCATGTTTTCGTAAATTTTCAGCTGTCTCCTTGGGGTTAAAAACAATTGATGTATAAAAGAATGAGAAAAATATAATACCAGAGGCATAAAGCAACATATAAAGTGGTTTTCCTTGAGAAAATAGTGAAGATATATTTAGAAACGTATCTGAATCTGACATACCAAAATTAGAAAATGTCATTGGCAGCAGCAATAAAGCTGAAGCAAAAATTGCAGGTATAACACCAGCGGTATTTATTTTTAAAGGAAGATGAGAAGATTCTCCTCCATAAACTTTGCTACCCATTTGTCTTTTAGGATAATTTATTAAGATTTTCCTTACTGCGCGTTCAACGAAAACTATAAAAACTACTGTAAATATCACTAAAAGAAATATAAACAAAATTGTTGATGCCGATAACGCACCAGTTCTACCAAGTTCAAATGTTGATGCTAAGGCACGAGGTATTTCAGCTACTATACCTGAAAATATAATAAGTGATATACCATTCCCAATACCTCTCTGAGTAATTTGTTCACCTAGCCACATCAAAAAAATTGTTCCAGCCACTAAAGTAATAACAGTAGTAATTCTGAAATATAAACCGGGATCTGAAACAACAGTTCCTGAATTTTCTAAACCTACAGAAACTCCATAACCTTGAATGGTGGCAAGTAAAACCGTTCCATATCTGGTGTATTGAGTAATCTTTTTTCTACCTATTTCGCCTTGGGCTTTTAAATTCTTAAACGTTTCAGAAACTCCAGTTAGTAATTGGATAATTATTGATGAAGAAATATAAGGCATTATACCAAGTGCAAATATTGCCATTCTACTTATTGCACCACCTGAAAAAATATTAAACATACCCAAAAGGCCTTTTTGGTTTGATTCCATCAAGGACTGCAACGATTGAGGGTCTATTCCTGGTAACGGTACATATGTGCCAAATCTATAAACACATAACACCAATACAGTGAAAATTATTCTATTTCTTAAATCATTACCTTTTGAAAAAAAACCTGTGTTTTTATCTGCGTCTGCCATTTTTTAAAAGATTACTTTATTAAAGTAACTTTCCCACCTGATTTTTCTATTTTTTCTTTTGCTGATTTAGAGATGAAATTAACCTCTACATCAAATTTATCGCTAATATCACCAGATCCAAGTACTTTAATTTTTTTATATTTACTATTAATTAATTTTGACTTTTGCAAATTTGGCAAATTAATTTTAGTGCTTGGTAAAATTTTCTTTTTTTTTATAATATCTTGTAATTTTGACAAATTTATCGTTGCAATATCATTTTTTGCAATGCTTTTAAAACCACGTTTTGGAAGTCTCCTGTATAAAGGCATCTGCCCACCTTCAAAACTTTTTATTGCGACTCCAGATCTAGATTTCTGACCTTTGTGACCTCTGCCGGATGTTTTTCCTTTTCCAGATCCAATGCCTCTTCCTAATCTCTTTTTACTTTTGGATGTTGTTGTAGGTAAAGTGTTTAATTTCATATATCACTAATGTTTTCTTTTTGT
>CAJQRF010000026.1 GCA_905612235.1 uncultured Pelagibacteraceae bacterium
CTATCTTATTATCTTTGGTACAATGAATATCTGTTTCAATTCCATATTTTTTTTTAAAACAATATCTAAACGCTGAAATAGTGTTTTCAGTGAAATTGTTTTTTGCTAATCCTCTGTGGATTAATAGGTGGCCCATATAATTAAGCTACTGGTTTAAGCATTTTTAAAAGCTGTTTATGAGTTTTCATGTTTGAGCTAGCAACGATATTTCCTGCTAATTTAGCGTCTTCGTTTTTCCATGTATTTATAACACCACCAGCATTCTTAATTAGTGGTATCATTGGGTGGACATCCCATATTTTATTTGAACATTGTATTACAGCATCTAGTTTTCCTTCGCAAAGTTGACAATAACTTAGGGCATCTGAACACGGAAATCTCATAAGACTAACAAGTTTACTTATTTTTAACTGTTTTTTTAGAGGCAACCATCCAAAAAAACTCCCAGCCATTTTGGTATTATTAAATGACACGGGTTTTGCAACATGAAGTTTTTTAAATTTATTGTTTTCAACTAAATAAGATGAACTATCTGCTCCTGTAATATAATATTTTTTCAATATAGGGAAATTTACTAATCCCAAAATTGGAATTTTTTTATGGTTAACACTTATTAGATTGCTCCACGTTGGACTACCAATGACAAATGATCTGGTTCCATCAATAGGATCAAGTATCCATGAAAAACCACTTTTAGTTTTTCTTTCTCCAAACTCCTCTCCTATAATTCCATCATTAGGAAAGGTTTTTAAGATTTCTTTCCTTAAGAATGCCTCAAAAGCTCTATCTATGTTAGTGACTGGATCAAATCCACTTTTCTTTTTTGATTTATTGTTTAATTTAAATTTTCCTTTTAATTTAGTGAAATACAGTTTGTTAAGTTTGTTTGGAAGTGAATTTAAAAATTTATAATATTTTAATTCACTTTTTTTTTCAATTTTTTTCATAAATTATTTCCAGCCAGTGATTGTTTTTACTTCTAGATATTCTTCTAAACCCCAAGTGCCGCCTTCACGACCATTTCCAGATTGTCTATATCCACCGAAAGGTGTTCCGGGATCAGCAGTGTTTCCATTGATGTACACGCATCCTGACCTTAATTTTTTTGCAACTCTTTTTGCTTTTTCTTTGTCTTCAGTTTGTAAATAATTACCAAGGCCATACTCTGTATCATTGGTAATTTTAATTGCTTCTTCTTCTGTTTTAAATGATATTATGGAAAGAACTGGTCCAAAAATTTCTTTTTTGGCTATTTCCATATCGTTTGTAACGTTTGTAAAAATTGTTGGTTTAATAAAATAGCCTTTATTTAAATTATTTGGAAGGTCGGGGCCTCCCGCGGCTAATGTAGCTCCTTCGTCAATTCCACTTTTAATTAAATTAATAATTTTATTATATTGAGTTTTTGAAACTACAGGGCCTATGTGATCACCTTTCTTAGAGGCTACATCAACTTTAATTAACTTTGCTTCTTCTGCTGCTTCTTTAATAGCTCTCTCGTAGATTGGTTTTTCAACCAACATTCTTGTTGGTGCATCGCATGATTGTCCAGAATTACTCATTACATTTCTAATACCATCTCTAACTGCATTAGGATGTGAATCTGCAAAAACAATGTTTCCACCTTTGCCTCCCAATTCTAAACAAACTCTTTTGATTGTATCGGCTGCATTTTTTGAAATTAACTTTCCTGCTCTTGTTGACCCTGTAAAAGAAACCATATCAATATCAGGATGGCTAGATATATGTGTTCCAACTCCAACTCCATCACCATTAACTAAATTAAAAACTCCAGATGGAAAACCTGTTTCATCTATCATTTCAGCAAACAGCATCGCAGAGATAGGTGCTATCTCAGATGGTTTTAATATCATTGTGCAACCTGTTGCAAGCGCAGGAACTACTTTTAGCGCTATTTGATTAATTGGCCAATTCCATGGGGTAATTAGACCACAGACTCCTATTGGCTCATAATTTATTTGATTATTTGATTTTGAATCAAAATGTTCTTCAAAATTAAAACCTTTTAATCTTAATATAAAATCTTCTAAATGAGATTGGCCGGAAGTAGTTTGAGCTGAAGATGACCAATCCATAGGAGCACCCATTTCCATAGAAATTGCCTTGGTCATTTCGTTAAATCTTTTTTTATAAATTGTAAGTAATTTTTCCAAAAGAACTATTCGTTCTTCTTTTGAAGTTTCTTTCCATTTGATGAATGCATTTTTAGCAACATTTACCGCCTTATCTATATCTTCTTTATATCCCAAAGAGATTGTAGCAAAAGTTTCTTCATTTGACGGGTTTATTACTTCAAAATCATTTGGTTTTGAAGGGGCAATCCATTTCCCATTTATATAAAAATTTCTTCTATCTAGCATTATAAATTATTATCATAAAAATTATATTTGATGACCTTTTTCCTCTGGTTCAGAATCGTTTAATTCTGCAGGAAAACCTTCTGCTCTTAAATTGATATTACACGCGTCCTCTAATCTTTTGACAATCATTGAGGACCAAGCTCTTCGTCCATATTTTTTTTGTCCATCTTTAAAAATTTTTAGGACTAATGGTGACAATTCAAGTGGAATATTATTTTTAATTGATAAATCATTAAATAAACCCATATCTTTTAAAACTAATTCCATTGTAAAACTTATATTATATGAACCATTTAAAATGACTTGGCTTTCTGTCTCGTGAACAAAAGAATTGCCTGAAGATATTTTTATAGCCTCATATGCAATCTTAAGATCCATTCCTGTTTTTTTTGCGACAATTAAAGCTTCTCCGATTGAAACTAAATTTACTGAAGCTAAATAATTAGTAATTACTTTTAATACAGATGCAGAGCCTAGCTCACCAGTATGTAAAATTTTTCTACCCATCGCGGATAATGCTGGTAAAATTTTATTAAAAGCATTTTTATCACCACCAACTAAAATGGCTATATTTCCTGTAGCAGCGCGATGACATCCGCCACTAACTGGTCCGTCTAAGGGAATTGCGCCAGTTGCCTTGACTAAACTGCCAATTCTTTTTACCTCAGCACTATCAGTTGTGCTCATTTCCAACCAAATTTTATTTTTTGACAGCCCTTTTATAATTCCATCTTCAGACTCCATAACTTTAGAACAAATTTCAGGTGAAGGTAAACAAGTTATAATAAGATCTGCTTTTTTGGCTAGATCTTTTGGGCTATTTGTAACTTGCGCACCCTGTCCAGAAAATTTTTTTGTTATGTTGCTATCTAAGTCTCTTACAATTATATCAAATTTGTTTCGCAGCAAACTTTCTGCCAGCTTTCCACCTACGTTACCCAATCCTATAAATCCTATTTTCATTTAATTTTTTTTTTTTTATATCTTGTAAATAATATTGTACCAACTCCAGAAATTATAACTAGACCTCCTATAAAAACTTGTTTAGGTGGATCCTCTCCTAGTAAAAAAATAGATGTTATTAATCCTGTTACAGGAAGAATAAGCAAAACAGGTATAACTTTATTAACTGGATATTTTTTTAAAACATAATACCAAGCAGCATAACCAACTGGTTGCATAAAAAATCCAAGAAATATTACTGTTAACCAACTATTAAGGTTTGCAGACAAAATATATGGCATTGGATTTCCATCAAACACTAACGATACAAACAATAACATGGGTCCAGAAAACACGCACAACCACGTCATTAAAGCAAATGCTCCAATTTTTTTACTTAAAGGTTTTGCCATAACTGCTCCAAGTGCCCAAGTAAATGCACCGGACATAGTTAATAAAACCCCAACATACTTACCTTCAAGATTAGGAGCTCCGGTTAAAATAAATACTCCAATAAAAGCAACAACTAATCCAATTACATTTTTTATAGTGGGTATTTCTTTTAATAAAAAAAAAGCAATTATTATTCCAAAAGGAACTTCTAACTGAACAAAAAGTACAGCTGAAGATGCATCAATGATGTTTAAACCTGTATAAGTTAATCCGTACTGTAAAGTGCTTCCAATTAATGAAACTTTAAATAAATCAAGATATAATCCTTTAGGTAAAGGAAACCACCAAACAAGAATTACAGCTGGTATTGTAAAACGTATTCCCATTAGTAAATATGGTGGAAAATACTGCATAGCAGGCTTTGCAATAACAAAACCGAAGCCTAAAACTATAGGAACCAGTAGTGCAATAAATATATCAGTTGTTTTCATTTTCTTGCTTTTTAATCTTCTTATCACATTGTATATTATGAAGATAAAGAAATAAGAGAGGGCTGTAAGTGAAAATAGAAATAGTTGAAAACAATGTAGTTTTGGTAAATCCTTCAAACGAAAACTTTGAAATACATCCTCTTTGGTTGAGGGAAAGAGCTAAAACAGAAAATTTAGTAGATAAGTTTAATGATCAAAGGTTGTACGACCCATCTCAACTTGACCCAAAACTAAAAATAAAAAAAGCATCCATGAGCAATGGTCATCTTAATATAGAGTTTACAGATGGAGTAAAATTTAAATATGAAGTTAATAATTTGCTTTATGAAATAGATAGAAAAGAACCTGTTAACAAAGTAGTTTTTTGGGATTCAGGTCTTATTAATAAACCTACAATAGTTTATGAAAAAGAAATTTTTGAAAAGAAAGTAATGTATGACTTGTTGCAAGATTTTTATAAATATGGATTTGTAATTTTTAAAAGTGTTCCTTTAGAAGATAACTATATTGTGAAGTTTGCTAATTCCATAGGCACAATAAGACCTACTAATTTTGGAGAATCGTTTAGTGTTAAATCTGTACCGGAGCCTAATGATTTAGCATATACTTCTATAGCTCTTACACCACACACGGATAATCCTTATAGAAAACCAATTCCATGTATACAACTTTTACATTGTCTTGAAAATGAAGTTAAGGGGGGTCTTTCAACTTTGGTGGATGGTTTTGCTGTTGCGGAACACTTAAGAAAAAATTATCAAGATATATTTAAAATATTAACAAAAACTAAAGTTAGATTTAGATTTGTAGATAAAACTATAATTCTTGAAAATTGGGGAGAGTTAATTGAATTAGATGAAAATAATAAAGTTAAGCAAGTTAGATATAGCACAAGATTAGATTATGTGCCAGCTTTAGAAAAAAAAGAATTAAAACTATTCTACGAAGCGAGAAAATTAATTGCAGATTTATACACTTCTTCAAAATTTGAAATAAGATTTAAATTAGATAAAGGTGACTTGTTAATGATGGATAACCACAGATTATTACATGGAAGAACTTCTTTTGATGTTAATGAAGGAAAAAGATATTTAAAAGGATGCTATAT
The DNA here is from genome assembly GCA_905612235.1 of uncultured Pelagibacteraceae bacterium. Classification (GTDB taxonomy): domain Bacteria; phylum Pseudomonadota; class Alphaproteobacteria; order Pelagibacterales; family Pelagibacteraceae; genus AG-414-E02. The sequence continues at coordinate 5,316 of CAJQRF010000026.1, forward strand.
TGATCACGATTCAACTGAAGGAAAATTAAGACATTTAGAAAGAAAGTTCAGCTTAAAATGGAAAAAGTAAAATTTAACCAAATGAAAGATGGAACTAAAGAAGAATATATTTTTTTAGATAAGCATGAGCAAAAATATATAAGCAGTACTGCTGATAGATTGTTAAAATTTATGGCTGGATTAAAAGATACTTTAGAAGGTTATCAAGTAACTAGACTAGAACATTCACTTCAGACAGCAACACGAGCTTTAAATGAAAAGGCTAGCGACGAAATGATAGTTGCCTGTTTATTTCATGATATTGGAGACGAGTTAGCTCCCTTAAATCATGCTGAATGTGCTGCCGCTATTTTAAAACCTTATGTAACTGAGAAGACACATTGGATAATTAAGAAGCATGGGATTTTTCAAATGTATTACTATGCTCATCATCTAGGTGGTAATAAAAATGAAAGAGAAAAATTCAAAGGACATAAATACTATAAAGATACTATAAACTTCTGTGAGAATTGGGATCAAAAATCATTTGATCCCAATTTTAAATCATTGACGTTGAAAGATTTCGAACCTTTTGTTAAAAAAATATTTAATAGAAAACCTTATTCTATTTAAGATATTATTTGAAAGGTAAACCAGAATGCTTCCAGCCTGGATTCGCTGAATTACCTAAAAATCCATCAGAAACATTTGTGCATTTATACTCTTCGCCTATCAAAAGTTCAGCTGCAGCTTGAGATCTTACTCCCCCCATACACATAGTGAGTATTTCTTTGTCTTTGCTGATGCCTAATTTTTTAAAATCATTAATGAAATTTTGATCTTTTATTGTTAAAAAATATGTCTTTAAACCAAACTTCCCCCCATCCGGCCTTCCATCTACGTTCCATTCTTCTTCTGTTCTGACGTCAAGCAATATAGATTGAGGGTTGTCTTTTATGTATGCTTCAATTGCGCTGCTTATTATTTGTTTTATCATAGTAGGTAAAAAATTCTAACAAACTATATCATAATTAAGCTTTATCTCTATAGTCTCTCTGATGTTTCGGAATTCTTTTATGTGTTCCAAACAACATATGAGTAGACATATCTTCTCTATATTTGCTAGCTGGCACTTTTAATCCAACAGCCTCCGCTACTTCTCTAATTAACATCGGATTTGCTCCACAGCATACTCCTAAATAATTGATACCAAGATCATAAGCTTCCTTTGCAAACTTACCAATTTCATACCTATTACATTGCATTGGGTCTAATGCAGTAGGAAATGAAGTTTTGTGTGGCGTATGACAAGTGCATCCATTGTTATCAGGTAAATTAAAAAAAGTAGGATTATTTTTAGTTGTCCTAAAAGTAATAGGTAAAGAAGCTACATGACATTTTAAAGCTTTCCTAATTTCTTTAAGGTACGGCATCATTGTAGTTGGACCTCTAAAGCAATTCATTCCTACTACATCACCTCCGCGTTGTTCCAACTCTTTGCAAGTATCTACAATTGAAACACCATCCCTCATGATATTTTCTCCCATTGGGGCTATTGTAATAACACTAGGAAGACCTGACTTTTTCATTACTTCTAAAGCTTTGTAAGCTTCCTCAGCATAATAAAAAGTCTCACCAATTAATATATCCGCTCCTTCGTCAACTGCCCAACCAACCATTTCGGAAAACATTTTTTCTACTTCCAAATGTGTTTTGGGATCTTTGTCATTCCAAATATTGGAGTTTGATATATTCCCAGCCATTAAATTAGGTTCATTCCCTATTGGGCTAGTTGCTATCTTTTTAGCAATTTTTAACGCTGCTCTATTTAAGGGTTCTAACAAATCCTCTTTACCAATGACTTTCATTTTTTCACGATGTCCATTGTAGGTAAATGCCTGAACTATATCTGAGCCTGCATGTTGAAAATCTTTGTGTAAATTTTCTAATACTTCAGGATGATCCAGGGAAACCATTGGAACAAATTCTCCTGATGACATGTAGCCTCTTCTTTCGATTTCAAAAAGAAATCCCTCTGCGCATATTACAGGTCCTGAATTTAATCTTTCTATTAAACTTCTACTTTTCTCTTTATTTCTTTCCTTATCGTTGTTCATTTAAACTCCTTTTTAGTGCTTTGAGATAATCTCTGGCGCACAATTTGGTTAAATACCTGGATTTTTTAAAGATAAAGTTCTAAAAAAAAACCACCTACTAAAGCGGTGGTTTTAAGGTCGCTTTAGCTGGATTTATTAAGCGCCCGCAAGTTGATATAACTCGGCGCTAATTATTAACATAAGTGATAATATATATAATGTCAAATACTAATTATTTTATTTAATAGGATAGCTTGGAAAATTTACTTAAGAACGAAAAAAGTCCTTATCTAAAACAGCATGAAAATAATCCGGTGCATTGGTTTGCGTGGAATAAAAAAACATTAGATAAAGCAAAAGAGCTGAAGAAACCTATCTTCTTAAGCGTTGGTTATGCTAGTTGTCATTGGTGCCATGTTATGGCACATGAAAGTTTTGAAAACAAAAATACTGCCGACGTGATGAATGAAAAATTCATTAATATTAAAGTTGACCGTGAAGAACGACCTGATTTAGATAATGTATTTCAAAAAAGTTTATCAATCTTAACTGGTGTGCCGGGTGGTTGGCCTTTATCTATGTTTTTAGATGAAAATGCAGTTCCTTTTTCTGGAGGAACATATTTTCCACCAGAAGAGATGCAAGGTAGGCCATCTTTTATAAATATTCTTAATCAAGTTTCAGATTTTTATGAAACAAATAGAGATAAAGTTATTCAACAAGCTTCAGAATTAAAAAATGTTTTTCAGAAAGATCAGAAAAAATCTTCAGTAATTAGTCAAAATTTAAATCCCCATCTGGAGGCAATGCTTAATTATGTTGACTTTGAATGGGGAGGATTTAAAGGAAGTCCTAAATTTCCTCAATTTTATGTATTTGAAAGCTTTTTACATTTTTACAAAAAAAATAAAAATACAAAATACTATGATGCAGTAAAAGTTTTATTTAACAATGTTTGTTCGAGAGGTTTGTATGATCATCTGCTTGGAGGAATAGCGCGATATTCAACAGATGATAGATGGATTGCTCCACATTTTGAAAAAATGTTATATGACAACATTTTATTCGTAAAACTTTTAGGACAGTTTTATCTCCAAGAGCCGAATGAATACTATAAAGATAAAATTATACAAACTGTAGAATTTATTAATCAATCATTTAAAAATAAAGATAATCTTTTAGGTTCTGCTTACGATGCTGATAGCGAAGGTGTTGAGGGTAAATACTACGTTTGGGATGATAAAGAATTAAGAAGTGTGCTTGAAAGTGATTATGATCTTTTTGCCAAATACTATGATATTTCAGAAAATGGAAACTGG
>CAJQRF010000027.1 GCA_905612235.1 uncultured Pelagibacteraceae bacterium
GATTATTTGATAAAAAGAAATCACATCTTGTCTATATATCAAGATTAGATGAGAAATGGATTGAAAATAATAAAAATCCTTTATTAGATAAAGCTAGATTTTTATATGTAGGAAGGATGAGTCCTGAAAAAGGAATTTTTGAATTTATAAAAATGTTTAATAGTCTAAAAATGAGTGCAGACTTTTCTATTGTTGGAAAATCAGAAGATTATGAGAATAAATATAAAAATATTAAATTTTTTGGATATGTAGCTAAATCGGATTCGCTTATTAATATTTACGATAGTCACAATATAGTTGTGCTACCTTCATTTACTGAAGCGACACCTTATGTTGTGGATGAAGCTCTTTCTAGAAAAAGACCAGTTATTATTTTTGAGGATATTGATTATGTAGTAAGAGATAAGAAAGGAATTTTTGTTTCAAAAAGAGATATAAATTCATTTTCTGAGACTGTTAAATATATAATGATAAATTATCAAGAAATTCAAAAAATAATGGAAAAAAATAAGTTACCTACAAAAAAACATATGATAAAACAAATTTCTGACATTATTAAAATTGAAAATTGAAAATTGAAAATCTTTATTAACTAACTTGGTTGAATGAAAATGAAAAAAGGTAAATATTTAATTACAGGGTGCGCGGGTTTTATAGGATCAAACTTGGTAAAAAATATATATAAGAATTACGATTTAATCCTTGTGGATGATTTATCTGAGGGTTTATTAAATAACTTGCCAAAAAAGTTAAAAAAAAAATTAATTAAAAATAAAATTCAAAATATTGAAAAATTAAATACTAAAAAATTAGATGGCATTTTTCATTTTGCAGCACAGTCTTCTGTTCCGTTATCTTTAAAAGATTTTTATAAAAGTAGCACAAATAATCTTGAAAGCTCTTTAAAAGTTTTCGAATTTGCAAAAAAATTTTCTGCACCTGTTGTTTATGCATCATCCTCAGCAGTATATGGAAACCTTCCAATAGGTAATGATAAAGAAAAAAAATTTTCAATAACTTCTCCATATGCGCGAGACAAATTGACAATTGAAGATTATGCAAAAATGTTTTTTGAAATTTTTAAAACTGCCTCAGTTGGTTTAAGATTATTTAATGTTTATGGACCTGGTCAAAGATATAATAGTCCTTATTCAGCCGTAATTCCTTTATTTGCAAGTAGGATGCTTAAAAAAATGCCAGTAATTATAAATGGGGGTTTTCAAACTAGGGATTTTATCTATGTACAAGATGTAGTTAATATAATGTTAAAATCCATGAAAAAAATACAGCAAAAAAAAAACTTTCAGATATTTAATCTTGGCACAGGAAGGTCAGTTAAAATTGACCTTTTATTTAAATTGATCAAAAAATATACCAAATCAAATTCTAAAATAATTAGACGCAAGCTAGATAAGCATGATCCAAAAAAATCTGCTGGAACATATAAAAAAATTTCTAAATTTTTAAATTTAGAAGAGTATAATTTTATCAAATTGGAAAATGGTCTTTCAAAGACTATAGAATCTTTAAAATAAATAAATTTGTTTAAGATATGAAAACTTTTGACTGGATCGTTGTTGGTGGAGGGATAGCAGGCATTTCATTGTCTGAAATATTAACAAGAGAAGGACATTCTGTTGCTTTAATAGAAAAGCAAAGCAAACTGGCTTCTCAAACCACAAGAGAGTTTCATGAATGGATGCATACAGGATCCCTATACACTCTTGTGAAAGATGAAATGAAAACACTTAAATATATTTTAGGATCTTTAGATGATCTTTTGGAGTTTTATTCGTGTTTTCCACAAATGAATTTAAAACCATCTGAAAATGGACTAAACATTAACGATGACGAAAAAGGGTGGTTTAGCCCAAATTATATTAATTTTAAATATAGATTAAAAAATAGAAAATTTTTATTTTCATGGTTGTATTCTGTTGCTAGGTCAATTGCTTTAATTGATGGTATCAAGAATCATGATTGGTTACGTCGCAGAGCTGGAATTTTAGAAAGTGTGACAACTAAATACTACTTACCAATTGCAAAACATTTATTAAAAATAATTTTTAGCAATAAAAAATTTATAAAAATACAGACTAGTGACTTCACAACAAATTCAAGGCATCTCCTTAGAGATCTGGTCGCCACTGCGGTTAAAAATGGTCTTGAGATTTTCACCAATAATGAACTTTTAGAAATAAAAAATGTGGATGGAGAAATAATAATAGTATTATTTCATCAGGCTGGATCTATTTTGGTAATACGTGGGAAGTAGAAGAAATAAATAAAAAGATAAATTT
>CAJQRF010000028.1 GCA_905612235.1 uncultured Pelagibacteraceae bacterium
TGAAAAACAATCAAAATATTTTTGTTTTTCAAAATTAATGGTTTAATTTTTTTATTAAAATAATACGTTACACGTACAAAGGTATCCTTTAAAGATTCACTGACAATTTTCGAATCAATTTTATTTTTATAAGGATGATCAGCATCCATTTTTGGTGGCGGAATATCAAAACTTCTTCTCCAAATTTTTACTTGAGGTGAACCGTATTTTTTTATCGTATCGTCTTTATTTAAACCTGTAAGACCACCATAATGCCTTTCATTTAACTCCCAGGCTTTATTAATTTCTACGTTAGATTTGTTTATGATTTTAAGAATTATATTTAAACTTTTTTCAGCTCTTTTTAATCTTGATGTAAAAAAGGAATCTATTTCAATATTCAATTTTTTAATTAAATGACCAGCAGTTTTAGCTTCAGATTTACCTTTTTCAGTTAAGTCAATATCCGCAAATCCTGTGAATTTTCTTTCTTTATTCCAAAGACTTTGTCCGTGCCTAACTAAAATTAGATTATTCATTTTGTATAATTTGTTATAAAATTTACTATAACTATTATTTATTCATAAAGTGACTAATTTTTTAAAACATATTTTCCATATTTCTTTACTATTGTTAATAATTGTTTCATTATTTCCAGGTAGTCTTTTTGGATACATATTTTATAGTGATCTAGGGGAGGAGATTAATCTAATTGAGAATCCTTTTGGAACTACAATTAATCATTTCATATTCTATTTGTATGTTTCCATATTAGGGTTTTGCACATATTTAAGAACTAAATTTTACAAAAAAATAGTTTTTACCTTATTTGCCTTATCAATTTCGCTTGAATGTATACATTTTCTAATACCAAACCGTTCATTTCAAATAGGAGATTTGTTAGCAAATATTTTAGGAGTAATAGTTGCTTATTTTGTCGTAAAGATTTATTTATTCTTGTTTAACTATGAATAAATTTGATGAAAGAAAAAAAGGCTTTGAAAATAAGTTTGTTAGAGACCAAGAATTGCAATTTAAAATTGCAGCACGAAGTAATAAATATTTAGCAGAATTTGTAAGTTTAAAATTAGAAAAATCAGATCAAGAAAAAGAGATATATATTAAAGAAATTATCAAAGCTGATATGGAAGAAGCGGGAACTGAAGATGTTTTTAGAAAAATCAAAAAAGATTTTGAGTTAGCTTCAATCAGTATAGAAGATTCAGAAATTAGAAAACAAATGGAAAAGGCATTATTAAGTGCAAAAGAATATTTTAAATAGAAATTTATTTTTCTTTTTTATTTTTTCCCTAGTTGCTTCCTGTAGCTCTGTTCCTAAGTATCCACAAAATGCTTGTAAAATTTTTAGTGAAAATTACCTTTGGTATAAATCAGCCAAAAAAAGTTCAGAAACTTATGGTGCCCCAATTCATGTAATTTTAGCATTTGTAAATAAAGAATCAGGTTTCAATAGATGGGCCAAGCCCAAAAGAACTAAATTATTTAAAATAGTTCCATACAAAAGACCATCAAGTTCATTTGGTTATTCCCAGGCAGTTAAAAAAACTTGGGAACTATATAAATCTGAAACTAACAATCCTTTAGCCTTAAGAACACGTTTCAAAGATTCAGTCATGTTTATTGGTTGGTATATAAAGAAAACAAATAAAATTAATAAAATTCCACTTAATGATTCTTATCGCCAATATTTAAATTATTATTTAGGTTGGGGCAGTTATGCTAAGGAAAATTATAAAAAAGATAAAAATGCTATTATTTTTGCAAAAAAAGTACAAAAACAATCTCGAACTTACAAAAATCAAATGAAGGAATGTCAAAAAAACTTAGATAGAAAAAAGTATATTATTTTTTAAGCTCCTTGTTTAACTGAATATCAATTGAGTCAATCCTTTTAGTATTTTTTGTTAACAAAACATACATAGTCGGCGTAACATATAATGTAAAAAATGTACTTATTAACATACCTCCAAATATTGTTGATCCAACTGCTAACCGGCTAGCTTCGCCAGCTCCCGGGCCAATATTACCTATTAACAAAGGAACCATAGCTATCATTGTTGAAAGGGAAGTCATGATGATTGCACGAAATCTTCTTTTACACGCCTCAAGAGCTGCATTCTGTATACTTTTTCCACTTCTTCTTAACTGGTTTGCCCAGTCAACAATCAAAATTGAGTTTTTAGTAGAAATTCCAATTAAGATTACTAACGCAATTTGTGAAAAAATATTTATACTTGAATTAAAAAGTAAAATAAAAACAATTCCACCAAAAACACTTAAAGGCACTGTAAGCATAATTATTGCAGGGTGAATAAAACTATTAAAGTTTGCTGCCATAACCAAGAAAGCTGTTAGTAACGCTAACGCAAATATAATAAATAATTCATTACTTGTTTCCTTTAATTCTTCTGATTTTCCTTTCCATTTTATTCTTGCTTCTGGAACATTTTCATTAACGGTTTTTTCAAAATATTTCAGAGCTTCAGACAGAGAGTAGTCACCAACTAGTCTCGCACTAATAGTAACAGCACGCTGTCTATCATACCTTGCTAAAATTTTTGCAGAACCCACTTCTTTAAATTCAACAAGATTAGCTAATGAGATTAATTTTCCAGTAGACTCAGATCTTACAAATATTTTACTTAAACTTTCACTTTTTTTTCTATTTTTGATATCTGATTGAAGAATTATAGGATATTCTTTGCCTAATTGATTAAATGTTGTAACAGTTTTTCCTGAAAATAATGTTTCTATAGTTTTTCCTATTGATTGTATAGATACACCTAAATCTTGTGCTTTTTTTCTATTTACTATTAATTTGATTTCAGGCTTATTTCTAGAATAGTCAGATTCAATAGCTGCTAAATTTTTATTTTTTCTTAATTCTCCCATTATTAACTTTTGCCAACTTTCAAGTTGTTCATAACTCTTTCCAAGCAAAACCATTTGAACTGGTTTGTTGTAGCTACTAACCCTTATACTTTGGGGTGAAATAGGGAATGCCAAAGCTTGTGGAACAGTTACAATTTTTCCAATAGCTTTTCGCATAATTGTTACAGCATTTTCACTTCTATCATTCCAGTCATCAAGCAAAGCAATAATAATAAAACTATTATATGATTTACTTGCTCTCCCAAAGCCTGGAACTCTCATAATCATTCTTTTATAAGATTCCTCTTCACTTTTGACTAATGGTGTTAGTCTTTTTTCTATTTCCTCGGCTTTGTCAGAAGTATACTGAAATGAGCTTCCTTCATCAGTTTTACCTATAACTAAATAAACACCCCTATCTTCTTGTGGAAGCAATTCTTTGGGAGCAAAAATAAATAGTAGTACAGATATAAAAATTAAAGATAACATAAAACCAATTATAATTTTATTTTTAGTTATCCAATAATTTAAAGTTTCAGCATAAAATTCTGCAAACAATTTATAATATTTATCAAACTTTAAAACGATTTTTGTTTTTTTTGTATTTTTGCTCAAGAACTTACTACCTAGCATTGGAGAAAGAGTTAAAGCCACAAAAGAAGATACAACAATTGCAAAAGTCAAAGAAATTGCAGTTTCTTTAAACAATGTTCCAGATATTCCCTCAATAAAGATTAAGGGTAAAAAAACAGCTACCAAAACTAAAGTAGTAGAAATAATTGCAAAAGTAATACTTTTTGCACCATTAAAAGAAGCAACAAGTGGAGTCTCACCATTTTCAACTCTATGATAGATTGCGTCAGTCATAATAACGCTATCATCAGTTATTATCCCAATAGCAAGTATAAAACTTAAAAGTACAAAAATATTGATAGATAAATCAAATAGCCAAAGTCCTAAAAAAGAACTAATCAAACTTACTGGGAGAGCTACTGCTGGAACAATAACAGCTTTTAAACTACCTAAAAATAAATAAATAATTATAACAACTAAAATGAAGGCTATAGCTAAAGTTTTGTAAACTTCAGATATTGCTGCATTAATGTAAGTTGCTCTATCAAAAGAAACATTTAATCTAAGTCCATCAGGTAAAGTTTTTTGAACTTCACTCATTCTTTTTTTAACTTTTTTTGACAACTCCACCGTAGAAGCTCCAGATTTTGCATAAATTCCTATTCCAACTACCTTGTCATTAGATTGACCAACCTTACTTATTGATTTGAAAAGAGTTTTTTCTGATACAGGTCCATATTTAACTTCAGCTATATTTTCTAAACGTATGACATTATTTTTATTTTTTTTTATTGGCAGCTGTTTTATGGAATCTAAGTCTTTGTATGCTTTATCAAGGTTTATTGTTAAATCTATATTAGTTGCTTCTAAACTTCCTGCTGGTAAGCTAATATTTTCTTTTCTCAATGACCGCTCTACTTCTTGAATTGTAAGGTCATTTGCGGCTAACTTAATGGGATCAATATAAACTCTTACACTTAACTCCCTAAGGCCACCAACAAGAATTCTGCCAACACCTTTTACATTAGAAAAACTGTCAACTAAATATCTTCTAGTATAATCACCTATTTCTAAATCAGTCCAAGTAGAACTTGAAACGCTAAGCCACATACTAGTAGTAAATCCAGCACTTTGTTTTAGTATTTTGGGAGGCTTTGAATCCTCGGGTAAATTATCAGAAACCCTTGATACTCTATCTCTTATATCGTTTGCGGCTGCGTCTAAATCTATACTAGTTTCAAATTCAATTTTAATTGTACTTCTTCCATTTTCTGACGTGGAATCTATATTTTTTATTCCTTCTGCTCCTCCAATTACATCTTCTATAATTTCAGTAATTTCACTAGATATAACTTCTGCACTAGCACCTTGATAATCTACTTGAACCTGAACTACTGGAGACTGGAGGCCTGAAGGCAATTCTCTAACAGGTAATTTAGAAAAAACAAACAAACCGAAAACAACAAGTATCATTGAAAAAACTGCTGCAACTACTGGTCTTTTAATACTAAGTTCAGTTATGTACATTATTGTGTTTTATTATTGTGATCTAATAATAGGTTTAACTTTCATTCCAGGTCTGACTTTTGTTAAGCCTTCAGCTATTATTTGATCTCCCTCGATTAAACCATCTAAAATTTCAAGATTACCTTGATTTCTAATTCCAGTTTTTACTTCCATTTTTTTAAGCACATTATTTTCAATTATTTTATAAATAAATTTTTTACTTCCTTCATACATGACGCTTGTGTCAGGGACACTTAATGCATTTTTATTATTATATAATATTTCAATTTCCAAGAGAGATCCTGGAATTATTTCTGAATTTTCATTTTGAATTTGTGCTCTTGCTAGTATACTTCTAGTTTGAGCATCTACACGTGAGGCAACCGATTGGATAATTCCTTCATAAGTTTTATTCTTATAAGCTGAAAATTTTGCCCTAATTTTTAAATCTTTTTTCAAAATTGCTGCATAAACTTCTGGTATTTTTAAATCGCATAGAACTTTTCTTGCATCGTCTAAAGTTAAAATAATTGTATTTTCAGAGCCTAAGCTGCTACCACTTATACCTCTCTTACCCAGAATACCTGCAAATGGTGCTAAAATATTTTTATCTAATAATTTAGCTATAACATTACCTTTTTTTACTTTTAGATCAAATTTTATTGGCTCTAACAATTCATTTTTTTTAATTTTATAAGAGATTGTTTTGCTGCTCAAAGAAGTGCAGTAGCTCTCAAGGGTTTGGTTAAAATTTTTACTATAAACAACTTCAACAATTACACCTGGTGGTGGGCGTTTGGAAAATTTTTTCTTAAAGTGAAGTTCAATAGAATAACGTCCAACAACAATCACAGCAATAACAACAAAAAATGTTATGATTCCAATGGTTATTTTTTTTGACCTTCTCATTTATTTTTTACCATATTCAGCCCAGCTACCAATATATATTTTGGCCGTATAATCATCATTTATTATAGAATATGCAAGAGCTAGACTTGACGCTGAAACTGAACTGCCACAACTCATGACTATTTCATTACCACTGGCCCCTTTTAAACTGAATATATCTCTTAATTTTTCTTTATTTAAAAATGTATTATTTTCTCTATTTACCAATTCGTTTAATGGTAAAGATTTCGACCCCTCTATAGAACCACTTTTAATTTCAGGTCTTGGCTCAGGCTCAGTACCTAAGAATCTATTTTTGCTTCTGGCATCTAGTAAGGTGAATTTTTTACTTTTTATATTTTCATTAATTTCAGATTTTATTTTAATCATATTCGTGTTTTCTTTTGCGATGTATATAGATGGAGTTATTTTAGTCTTTATATTAGTAACCTTTTTTTTCTCCTTTTTCCATTTTTTCATCCCTCCATTTAATACTGAAACTAAATATGGATTATGTCCAAAATAAATAAACTGAAACCAAGCACGACAGCTTGAAATCAAATCACTGCAACAATAAACAATAATTCTGTCAGTATTTAAAATTCCCATTTCAGAAACAGTTTTTTCATGATCACTGATCGATGGTAGAAAATGACCATGAGGTAAATCTTTTTTCTGATTAGAATTTTTATCTAGGTCAAAGAATATTGCATTTTCTAAATGCTCTTCATTATATTCTTCAACTGCATTTCGATTTTTCACCAAGTGCCAGGATGCGTCAATTATTTTAACTTTATTTAAATTTTTATTTAGCCAATCTGTTGAAACTAAAGTCATCTTTTATTTTTTTTTTCAAAATACTTTTGATGATATTCCTCAGCTTTAACATAGCTTTTTTCTTTGCGAATAATTGTAACTACTTTGCCATTAAGTTTCTTATTAACTTCATCTAATACCTTTTTAGCAGATTCTTTTTCATCCTCAGTATTATAAAAAATTTCTGAACGGTACTGATGACCAACATTAAGACCTTGGCGATTAAGAGTTGTTGGATCATGGATTTTAAAGAATAATCTAGTTATGTTCTCATAAGAAATTATTTTAGGATTAAATACAACTTTAACAACTTCTATATGTTCAGTATCTCCAACACAAACTTGCTCATAAGATACTGTTGTATTATTCCCTCCACAATACCCACATTCTGTAGAAATAATACCAGGAACACCTTGATATTCAGTTTCATCCCAAAAGCAACCAATTCCACCTATAAATATTTGCATAATATTTTTTAATTTAGTAGTAAATATAAATTAATTTATCAAAATGATCAAAAACCAAAATCACTTAGGCGGCATCTGTATGATATTAAGTGTCTTATTCTTTTCGTTTATGGACTGCTTAATCAAGATAACTGCTACAGATTTTGCAGTTGGTCAAGTTATGTTTAGCCGAGCTTTATTTGGATTAATTCCAATATTTTTTTTAATTCCTAAAAATCGATTTAAAGATTTTTATAAAACAAAACATATCAGCCTCCATTTCCACCGAAGTTTTTGGGGAACTATTGCTATGTATGCTATTTTTGTAGGAATTAGAAATTTGGGACTTGCAGAGGTTACTTCTATGGCATTTTCAGGCCCAATCTGGGTAGTAATATTTTCTATTTTATTTTTAGGTGAGAAAATAAAAGCTAAACGCTGGATAGCAGTAGGCTTGGGTTTTGTTGGTGTTCTAATAATTTCTAAACCTGGATTTGATAATTTAAACTTTTACTATATTTACCCAATAATATTTACTTTAGGTTTTGCTAGTGTTTCTATTTTTATAAGAAAATTAACTTTAGTAAATGAGCCCATTTATTTGATTGCTTTTTATTTTTCAATTTGTTCTGGGGCTATGGGGCTTCTAACCTTACCTTTTGGTGGATGGGTTTTTCCTTCAATATATGAATTAAGTTTATTAATTTTAATAGGTCTTTTTGGAAGTGTAGCAAATTTACTTTTAACTCAGAGTTATAAATTAGCTGAAGTTTCTTTGACAACACCCTTAAAATATCTATCACTAGTGTTTGCTATTATTTTTGGATTTTACTTTTTTAATGAAAGTCCGACTATTTACACTTTGTCAGGCGCAAGTTTAATTGTTATTTCTTCTGCCATAATATTTATTAGAGAACACCAATTAAAAAAACCTATTACACTACCAAGACAACAATGAAAAAACCCCCGTCATATTGGCACGAAGCAAAAAAAATATTATCTAAAAGAGATCCAGTATTAAGAAAAATAATTAAAAAATATAACAAAGGTTTTTTAACAACTAAGAATAAACCTTTTCTTTCTTTATGTCGTACAATCGTAGGTCAACAAATTAGTGTTAAAGCCGCAGATTCAATTTGGATAAAATTTGAAAAGAAGTGTAAAAATAAAATAAACCCAAAAACTATATTAAAATTATCTTCTCGCACTCTAAAAAGCGCAGGTTTATCACGTCAAAAAGTTTCTTACTTAAAAAATATTGCGAAGAACTTTAACAATAAATCTTTTGATATTAAAAAACTTAAAACAATGAAAGATATGGAAGCCATAAATTATATAACTCAAATGAAAGGTTTAGGAATATGGAGTGCGCAGATGTTTCTAATGTTTAATTTAAATAGGGGTGATATTTATCCTATGGCAGACATAGGATTGCTTAGAGCTATATCAATAAATTATAAAACATCATATCCACCAAGCAAAAGGTTTTTAAATAAAATTTCTAACCTTCATTTAGGTTATAGAACTGTTTTAACTTGGTATATGTGGAGATCAATAGATCCTGTTGATGTAGAATATTAAAGAAATTTATTTTTTAACTCTTTTAGACGTAAATTAGCTATTTGGATCACTTGCACAACCCCTTCATTAAATTCAGTTTTTTTATTAGACAAAACTCTTTTTTCAAAATTAAGTAGTATTTCTGACTTTTGTCTTCCCTTTACAGCAAGAATAAAAGGAAATCCAAATTTATTTTTATACTTAGAATTTAAAATTTTGAACTGATTAAATTCTTTCTTTGTACATCGATCTAATCCCACATTATTTTGTTCTTCATTTGAATTTGAAGTTAATGAACCGATTTTTGTCTTATCAGCAAGATCAGGGTGGCCATTAAGAATTTTTAATTTATCTTGATTGTCTGCATTTTCAAATATTGAGATCATTTTTTTAGATAAATCTTTAAAATTTTTAAAAGGCTTTTGTCTATATAGTTTTTTTGAGATCCAGCTGGTATTTTCAAAAATATTGCTAAAAACTTCAGTAAATTCAGTTTCAGTTAGTTTCTCTATTTTATTGAACATTTATTTAGCTAATATGTATATTATAGTAATAATATTTTATGAGTAAATTAACAACACATGCTTTGGATACATATTCTGGAAAACCGGCAAAAGGTATGAAAGTTGATGTTTATTTCATTTCTGAAAAAAGAGAAAAAATTAAATCTGTTATTTTAAATAATGATGGCAGGCCAGATGAAGTTTTAATTGAGCCAATTAAAATAGGAAATTATGAATTAGTTTTCTATGTCGGTGAGTATTTTAAAAAAATAACAGAATTAGAAAAGCCAAATTTTCTTAACGAAGTTTCAATTAAATTTGGGGTTTCGCATCCAAAAGAAAAATATCATGTTCCTTTACTAGTTTCTCCCTGGAGCTATTCGACATATCGAGGAAGTTAATGACTTCTAATTTTATCAGTTTTATTCATAGGGATCGAATTATAGAAGTTGAAAATCCAGATCCTAATGAAACTTTACTTAATTATATAAGAACAAAGTTAAAGAAAACTGGAACCAAAGAAGGCTGCGCAGAGGGAGGATGCGGAGCGTGCACGGTGGTGCTAGGTGAACTAAAAAATAACAATATCAATTATAGAGCTATAAATTCCTGCATAACGTTATTGCCAACTCTAGAGGGAAAGCAACTTATACTTGTTGAAGATTTAATTTCGAAAGATGGAGATTTACATCCCGTCCAAGAAGCGATGGTAAAATGCCATGGAAGCCAATGTGGTTTCTGCACACCAGGTTTTGTTATGGCATTATTTTCAATGTTTAAAAAATATTCTAATTTTAAAGAGGATGTAATCAAAGATTCAATATCTGGAAATCTATGTCGTTGTACAGGCTATAAACCTATAATCAAAGCTGCAAAAAGTTTAAAAAATCAAAAAAAAATTGACCATTTTAGCAAAAATATGGAAAATACAATTAAGCTTCTACAAAAAATAAATAACAGAAGTATAAAAATATATACAAATGATAAAAGATATTTTGCTCCTAGATATGTGCAAGAACTAAAGGAAATACTTAAAAAAAATATTAATACAAATTTTCTAAGTGGAGGAACTGATTTATCTTTGAATATCACCAAAGAAAGAAAAGATATTAATTCAATTATTTATATGAATTCAATTAATGAATTGAACTATATAAAAAATAATAACAAATATATTGAAATAGGAGCGTCAACTCCTTTAATTGACCTTGAATATTATATAAAAAAATACTATCCAGATTTTACAAAAATTCTTAAGCGTTATGGGTCGCCACAAATTCGAAACGTTGGAACAGTTGCTGGCAACATTGCTACCGCATCACCAATTGGTGATTGTTTACCGTTATTATTGTCGCTAAATGCTCAGGTAGTTTTGCAAGACTTAAAAAAAACATACCTCTTGTTTCTGGATAGTTTTTTTATTAGCTACCGAAAAACAAAAATTAAAAAAAATCAATTTATTCGCTCAATCAGAATTCCCTTATATAAAAAAAATACTTTTAAAGCATACAAAGTATCAAAAAGGTTTGATGATGATATTTCATCTATTTGTGCAGCATTCAATTTAGAAATAGTAAAAAATAAAATTGAAAATGTAAGGATTGCATATGGGGGCATGGCCGCAATACCAAAAAGAGCAATTTTTTGTGAAAAAGTTCTTTTGAAATCCTTAATAAATGAGGAAACTATTAATAAGGCTAAAGATGCATTAGAAAAAGATTTTAAACCTATTAGTGATATGCGTGCTAGTGGACTATATAGGATGGAAGTTGCAAAAAACTTGCTTGAAAAGTGTTGTGTTGAAATTAAAAAAAAGAAAATAATAGGTTTGTATACATAAAATGAAAAAAGAAAATTTCATTAACGAAATAAGACCCCATGAAAGTGGAATAAAACACGTAAGTGGCAAAGCTTTTTATATTGATGATATTCCTGAACCAGCTGGAACTTTACACGGAGCTATAGGATGGAGTAAAAAAGCCCATGCAATAATAAAAAAAATGAATCTGGATGAAGTAATTAGAAGTGCAGGAGTAATTGCGGTAGTAACTTCAAAAGATATTAAGGGAAGAAATGATGTTGGACCAGTATATGATGGAGATCCAATATTTCCACAAAAAGCAGAATATTATGGACAACCACTATTTGCAGTTGCTGCAAAAACAACTGAGTTGGCTAGAAAGGCAGTTTTAAAAGCAAAAATAAGTTATAAAAATCTTAAACCAATTACTACTATCAAAGAAGCATTAAAGAAAAAGTCCTTTGTTTTAAAAGAGAAAATAATAAAAAAAGGCGAAGCACTTAAGACAATAAATAACTCAGCACATCGATTGAAAGGAAAATTTACTACTGGTAGCCAAGAACATTTTGCACTAGAGGGTCAAACAGCTTTTGTTATTCCTCAAGAAGATAATGATTTTAAAGTATTTTCATCCACACAACATCCTGGTGAGACACAACAAATTATCGCAAAAATGCTTAACCAAAAAAGTAATACTATTACTGTTGAAACCAGAAGAATTGGTGGGGGATTTGGCGGTAAAGAAACACAATCTTTTATATTTGCATCAATTTGTACACTGCTTGCAAAAAAAACAAAGCAACCAGTTAAACTTAAAATGGATCGTGATGACGATATAATTATAACTGGAAAAAGACATGACTTTTATTCAGAATATGAAGTGGGTTTTAATGAACTTGGTATTATTGAAGGTTTGAAATTAAAACTTGCATCAAGGTGCGGATCTTCTCCAGATTTATCAGGTGCAATAAATGAAAGAGCATTACTACATATTGATAATGCATATTATCTTGAAAATATAATAGTAGAAAATTACCTTTGTAAAACTAATACTGCTTCTAATACAGCTTTTCGAGGTTTTGGAGGGAATCAAGGCATGATGGTAATCGAAAATATTATAGATAATATTGCTAGCTCACTTAAAAAAGATCCAGCTGAAATTAGACGAAGAAATTTTTATCAAAAGAAGAAAAAAAATATAACTCACTATAATATGAAGATTGAAGATAATGTTATTCAAGAAATTTTTGAACAAATTTTAAAATCTTCAAACTACAAAACTAGACAAGCGAGTATAAAAAAATTTAATCAAGAAAGTAAATATGTAAAAAAGGGTATCGCTGTTACACCAGTAAAATTTGGAATAAGCTTTACGACTTGGCACTTAAATCAAGCTGGTGCTTTAGTGCATATTTATTGTAATGATGGCAGTGTTCATGTTAACACTGGTGCGATCGAAATGGGGCAAGGCACTTATACTAAAATTGCACAACTAGCTGCAAATGATCTAGGATTACCTTTTGGTAAAGTTAAAGTTTCTGCTACCCGAACTGATAAAGTTCCTAATACCAGTGCTAGTGCAGCTTCAAGCACTACAGACCTTAATGGTGCTGCAGCACTTAATGCAATTTCTAAAATTAAAACAAATCTAGCTGCATACGTAAAACGTAAATATAAAATTAAAAATACAGAAGCTATATACGAAAATGGAATGGTTAAATTTAGAGGAAAAACTTTTAAATTTAATTCACTTATTAAAGAGGCGTATTTAAATAGAGTATCACTTTCATCTTCAGGTTTTTATGCAACACCAAAGATTCATTTTGATAAAAAAAGTTTTACAGGAAGACCTTTTCTTTATTTTGCTTATGGTGCAGCAGTTAGCGAAGTAATGATTGATGTATTAACTGGTGAAAATAAAATAACAAGAGCAGATATACTGCATGATGCAGGTAAAGCTATTAACCCAGCCATTGAACTTGGACAGATAGAAGGAGGATTTGTTCAAGGAGCAGGTTGGTTAACCATGGAAGAGGTTAATTGGAAATCTAATGGTCAGCTTACCACTCATTCACCATCAACTTATAAAATTCCAGCTGTAAGTGATATGCCAGAACAATTTAATGTTGAAATATTCAAAAAGGGAAAAAATATTGAAAACGTAATAAATAAATCAAAAACTACAGGAGAGCCCCCATTAATGAACGCTATGTCCGTTTTTTTTGCAATTAAAAATGCTATTGCGTCCATAGCTAATTATAATTTAAATCCGGAACTTAATGCTCCTGCAACACCTGAAAGAATTTTAATGAGTATAAATAAATTAAAAAGGAAAATATGAGCAATAAATTCATGGCACGCTCAATAGAGCTTTCAATTAAAAGTGTTAATAGTGGCACCGGGCCATTTGGTGCAGTAATAGTTAAAAATAACCAAATAATTTCTGAAGGTTTTAATACAGTAACTTTGAATAATGACCCAACTTCGCACGCAGAAATAGTAGCAATTCGCAAAGCATGCGAGGAGTTAAGTAATTTTAGTTTGGAAGGCTGCGATTTGTATACAACTTGTGAACCATGTCCAATGTGCTTATCTGCTATTTATTGGGCTCGAATAAGTAAAATTTATTATGCCAATACAAGAAGTGATGCAAAGAAAATTGATTTTTCTGATGCGATGATTTATGAAGAACTTAATAAGACTATCAAAGATCGAAAAATCCCTATGCATCAAATGATGAGAGATGAAGCTTTAAAAGCATTTGATCTGTGGGAAAAAAAAGTAGATAAAGTGAAATATTAAAATGGAATTATCACCTTTAATAATTAAGTGGCTAACGTTCTTGTTAAGATGGGGTCACGTTTTCTTTGCAATAACTTGGATAGGTAATTCTTTTTTATTTAATTACCTTGATAATAAATTAAAAAAAAATTTAGAAAATAAAGAAGTGGAAGCTGAAGGAATTCTCCAACATAGTGGTTACTATTATAAACTTACCAGGTTTCATGGAGCCCCCAAACAAGTTCCTAAAAATTTAATTATATTTAAGTGGCAAAGCTATTTAACTTTTATTACAGGAATTCTACTATTAATAATTATTTATTATACGAATGCAAAAATTTTAATGCTAGACAGCAGGGTTAATATAAATATTACTCCTTTATTAGGAATAGGTATTTCTATTTTTTCAATAATAGGTTCTTGGTTAATCTACGATCTTATTTGTAAGTCCAAGCTAATAAATTATAAAATAATTTTTACGATTATATTATTAATTGTAGGAACAGCCATTTCCTTTGGTTTAACAAAAGTTTATGGAGCACGTTTCGCTTTCTTATCTGTAGGTATTATTTTAGGATGTGTAATGTTTTTCAATGTTTTTTTTGTAATTATACCAAATGGAAAAAATATTACATCTTCAGCTTTAAATAAAACAAAACTTGACTTGAATTTATCTATCCAAGCTAAAACACGTAGCGTACATAATAATGTTATGACTTTACTAGTTATTTTCACAATGTTAAGTGGACATGCTTCTTTTGTATGGATCAATAAATACAACTGGTTAATTTTATCAATATTAGCAGTTATTTTTGGATTTATTCGATATTATTTTAATTGGAAAAATAAAAAAGAAAGCAATTAAACTCCTTCAACAATCTGCAGATTTCTAACTGTTGAATTTTTTGCCAAATTCCAAGCATCTTGGTACTCCTTAGAGTTATAACATTTCTCTGCAGCATCATAGGAATCGAACTCCCATATTACAGTCCTTGGAAAATCATTACCTTCAAGACATTTATAGTTTCCACCTCTAACAAGAGGTTTACCGCCATAACTTTTTATCGTCTCAGTTGCTTTTGCGGCATAGTTTCCAAGATTTTCTTTATTTTCAATTTTTTTATAAGTAGCCAACCAATATCCTTTGGGCATAAATTTTCTCCTTTTTAATTAAAATTTTTAGATTAAGATAGCAGAATTAATATGTCAGAAAAATTAATTCTTTCTTGGGATGAATACAATAAGACCGTAGAAAAAATAGCTATAATGGTTTATGACAGCGGTTATACACCAAATTTACTTGTTGGAATAATGAGAGGTGGAGCGCCCATGATTGACGTTTTAAGTAGAGTTTTTAAATTAAAGTGTGCATATCTAGCTGTTGAATCTTATTCAGGCAAAGGAATTGAAGATGAACAAGGAGATATAGTTTTTTCTCGTGAAATGAGTTCAATCGCTAAAAATATGGGTGGAAAAATACTTTTGTGTGATGATCTCTCTGATACAGGCATCACATTGAATAAAAGTGTTGCTTGGTTGAAAAATTATGGCCCTATAAAAGATAAAATTGAAGATATAAAAACAGCAACCTTATGGAAAAAAAAGAAATCAACTTTTGAACCTGATTATTGTGCAGTACATTTACCTAATGATCCTTGGATAGTGCAACCATTTGAGCATTACGAAGAAATTGGAATTCAGGATATAAAAAAAAAACACAATAAATAAAAAAGGGCCAGAAAAATCCGGCCCTTCTTTTTAATATTTAACTTTTTATGCTACGTAAAAGCTTATAAGGCTTAATATAGCAATAACCCAAATAGCTGGGTTTACATCTGTTTTTCCTGTGAAAATCTTGATAGCCGCATACGAAACAAACGCTAATGCTATTCCATTTGAAATAGAGTAAGTGAATGGCATTGCTATCATTGCTAAGACAGCAGGACCAGCTTCACCTATATCATCCCATTCAATGTCCTTAATATTACGAACAAATAAAGTAGATATATATATAAGAGCAGCTGCATCTATTTCTTTTGGCAAGCTAGTTGCTAACGGTGCAAAGAATAACATTAATAAGAATAATAATCCTATTACAAGTGATGTCATTCCTGTTCGACCACCAGCTTTAACTCCAGCTGCTGATTCTACATATGTAGTAACTGTAGTAGTACCCATTACGGCACCAGCAACAGTAGATACACTGTCTGACAACATTGCTTTATCAATGTCTTCTATTTTACCATTGCTCCCAATTTTTCCTGAAACATTAGCAACACTTGTTAGTGTTCCTGCAGTGTCAAAGAAGTCAATGAAAAACAGAGTAAATATTACTGTTACCATTGAAGCTGAAAGCGCAGCACCTAAATCAAATGCAAATAAGTGAGTCATTGGAGGTGGCATAGAAGCAACACCATTAAACTTAGCAAAACCAAAAGCCCAAGCAATGATACTAAAGGCAACAATTCCAATAATTATATTTCCTTTAATTTTCATTTTTTCCATTACGATCATAGATATAAATGCACCTGCACCCAAAAGAAGTAATGGATTAGAAAGGTCACCAAGCTGTACTAGTACAACTGGATTATCAGAAGTAAGACCCATTAATTGGAAACCAATAATAGCTAAGAATAAGCCGATACCAGCTCCTATCCCAAGTTTTAAACTTTTTGGAATTGAATTGATTAACCAAGCTCTAATTGGAGTCAGTGAAATTATTAAGAACACAACACCCGCAACAAGAACAGCTCCAAGAGCTTCAGCTGGAGTATATTGCATACCCAAACAAACTCCGTAAGCTATAAAAGCATTAATCCCCATTCCTGGCGCAAGACCTACAGGCCATGTTCTGGCATAAAATGCAGCAATGAAACAAGCCAAGGCACTAGCCAAGGCAGTAGCTGTGAAAACACCACCAAAATCAAACCCACCATCAGCAAGTATGACCGGATTTAAGAACATAATATAAGCCATTGTCAAAAATGTTGAGACACCAGCTATTACTTCTGTTTTAAAATCCGTTTTGTGTTTTCTATAGTTGAAATATTTATCCATCATATCTATTTTCTCCTAAAGTTAACGTTTACTAATTAATCTTAATAAATCTTTCAGCAGGAAGTCACAAGAAAATTAGCATTACCCAGTGTTAATAATATGTATAAGATACAACTAGAGAGTTTATATCAGTTTAAAAAAAATATGTTATTCTAAGTTAAGTTGTACCATGAAAATAATTTATGCAATTTTAATAGTTTTAATATTGAATGGATGTCAAGCTATTGAAAATAAATCACAAAATGCCATTAAAAAAGAAAATGAAAAGTTAAGTAAATTTCTTGAAAAGCCAGAAGCGGAATTAAAGATAGTAATGGGAATTCCAGACAATACCGTTTACGACGATAAAGGTTCAAAATTTTTTATTTATTATAAAAAAAAATATAATATTACTTGCGAACGCAGGTTTGAAATAAATAAAAATAAAATAGTTGTTGGATTCACAAGCAAGGGATGTTTTTAATTAATACAATTTTGATTAGAAAAATTATATAGCGTTATTTTGGAATTATTTTATAAATTTCAAGATTAGATCAATCTTTTATTTTAGCATTTTTTAAAATGAAGCTATATTCCTCAGCAAGTTCAGAGATAGCATTGTCACGGCCAGAAGACCCACCATGTCCAGAAGCTTCTAACTTGCATTTAAGTAGTTGAGTATTGTCGTCAGTTTTTAAATCTCTTAACTTTGAAATATATTTGGTAGGTTCAGAGTACAAAACACGATTATCAAAAATAGATGAAGTGATTAACATTGGTGGATAATTTGTTTTTCGTAAATTGTTATAAGGCGCGTAAGATTTAATATATTCAAAATATTCTTTATATTTTTTAGGGTTCCCAAAAACTTCGTACTCACCAGGCGTTAAAGGTAGTTTGTCATTGAGCGCAGTTGTCAAACAATCTACATAAGGAACCAAAAGTAGAGCTGCAAAAAAAAGTTCAGGGTTCATATTAATTACACTTCCTCCAGTAGTTCCTCCAGCGCTACCACCATAAAAAGCTAAACCACCTTTGTAAGTATATTTTTTTTTTATAAGATGTTCTGCACATGAAATATAATCCTTAAATGTATTTTTTTTATTCAATAATTTTCCTTCCAAGTACCATTTTTCACCTAATTCACCACCACCTCTGACGTGGGCAATGCCAAATATAATGCCACGATCAACCAAGCAAAATTTTGAGGGACTAAATGAAACTGGGACACTATGTTTGTAACATCCATAAGCATAAAGAAGTAATTTTGATTTTCCATCTAATTTTGTATCTTTTCTTCTAACTAAAGTAATAGGAATTAATCTTCCATCATGCGCAGTTGCTTTTATTCTCTCCACTATGTAGTTTTCAGGATTATGACCAGACGGCACTTCGATTTCTTTTACTAATTTTTTTTCTTTAGTTAAAATATCATATTCATAAACTTTACCTGGTGTAGCTAAACTATCCCAAGATATTCTGATTTTTTTTGTATTAGTATTTTTTTGCATTAATCCAGCGCCTGGAGAACCAACTACCTCTTTAGAAATTTTTAACTCTTCTTCCTCATTTGTATTTATATTTCTAACAAATAATTTAGATATGGCATCAGATTTTTCTGAACGTAGAATATAATCATCTAAAAAATCCAATCCACCTATAATAGTTTCTGATTTAGCAGGAATAAATACTGAAATTTTTTTTATATTTTGATGCTCACAACGCAAGATTTGATAATCTAAGGCATCTTGATTTGTGTGGATGTACCACCATTTTTTCCAACTATCTATAGAATATTTTATTCCTTTTTCCCGAGTTTTAAATAATTCAGGTTTAATTTTATTTGAATCGGATGAAAAAAAATATTCTTCAGTTGTATTAGAATCAGAAGTTGTAATTATAAAAAATTTTTCATCCGAGGTTAATGATATGCCAACAGAGAATGAATCATCTTTTTCTTCAAATATTAATTTATCTTCATTTGATTTAGTGCCCAAAACATGATTATAAATTTTTTTGGATCTATGATATTTATCTAATGGTGTATAAAAAAAACTTTTAGAGTCTAGACTCCATGTGATGCTACCAGAAGTGCTTTCAATTTTTTCTTCTACAATTTTATTAGTTGATAGACTTCTCAAAAAAATATCGTAATATTCAGAACCTTTTAAATCAACGGCATAAGCCATTAATTTGTCGTCACGAGATACTGAAATAGCACCTAAGCCAAAATATTTTGAACCACTTATTTCTTTTTCTTTATCACCATCAAAATAAGTTTCAACATCAGTGGTTCCAATTTTCTGCCTTAAGTATTTAGTGTAATTACCTTTTTCGACTGTTTTAGTCCAATAAAAATACCTATCATCTCTGAACTTTAAACTTTCGTCTTCTAATTTAATTTTTGACTTTATTTCTGAAAAGAGTTTTTTTTGCAAATTTTTTGTATCACTGAAATACTCTTCAGTCAGCTTGTTGTTATCTTCTAAATATTTCCTTACTTCAGGTAGGATTTTTTTAGGGTCAAGCAAAACCTCGATGATATTATGAGGCTGATCAACATATGCATAATCATCTTTTAATTCATAACCATGATACTTTTTGATAGTTCTTTCTTTTCTAAGTTTTGTTATATTCATTTAAGAAAGTATTAATATATGAATTTAGTTTTTTTTGGAATTATTATTTTTATCGCATTATTTGTTTTGTTTTCGTGGTTAGCGAAAGCAAACAGCAAAAAAATGGCAAAAAATATAAGAAGAATAATTTTATTTTTATCAATAATACTTGCAATATTTTTTTTAATTTTAGGTCGATTTCTTTTTTCTCTACCTCTGTTACTTTTAGCATCAAGCATATTTAAAATTAAAGGACTGACTACAATACAAATAATTCAGTTATGGAGGCTTTTAAAATATTTAAGAAATTCAGGAAGATTTTCATATTATGGAAAGACTAGTCAAGCGTCTTCCCAAAGTTCCTTATCTCTAGACGAAGCTTATAAAATTTTAGGTTTAAAAAAAGATTGCACCAAACAGCAAGTTAAAAAAGCCGCAAATAATATTCAAAAAAAAATTCATCCAGATGTTAGTCCTGAAACTACTCGTCTTTCAGCATTAGTGAATGAAGCTCGAGATCTAATATTAAAAAATATTTCTTAATTTAATAGAGAAAGAGATTTATCAAATATTTTTTCTACAGAAATTGAATCAACATTTGCTCTTGTGTCGTGATTTATTTCAGAATAACCGTCAGGATAAATTGGATATTGTAATTTAGAGTAACTTGAATACGCAGATGGCGTATCAAACCTTAATATTAATGTCGGAACATTTAATTGACAACTTAAATGTTGAAAACTTGTATCATTACAAATAGATAAATCACAACAGGCAATAATTGGCATTGCTTGACTTATAGTTTTATCACTTAAAGTTAAAATTTTATTTTCATCAAAAGTTTCAGTTATCTCTTTTGCAATTTTTCTTTCTCTTTCAGACGAGTCAACAGCAATGACAAAAAAACAATTAAATTTTTTTTCTAATTTTTTCATTACATCTACAAAATATGAAAGTTTCCACATAGTTGTTGCTCCACTGCTCGACGGAGCTATTAAAATATTTTTAAATCCTGTGTCCATTATTTTTTTCGTTTTATCTTGCATTTTTTTATTTAAGCACAATCTTGTCTCTGTTTCACAACTTTTTAATTGCAAGTTTTTCATTGTGAATTCTCTACCTTGTTTTACAAGATGTAAATTATTCTTTTTATAAAAAGAATAACTCTTTGTATAAATACCAGCCAGTTTAGATGCAAGAGAAAATCTTAATGAACATTTAAATATATAAAGTTCTTTAAAATTTAAATTTTTTAAATAGTTAGAAAGTTTAAAAAGATCAAAAAGCTTTTTATGAAATTTGCTAACAACTATTATTTCCTTAACATTAGGATCATATTTTAAAGCGTCTTCCAAACTTTTTGAAAAAGTCAGTATTGTGATAGGTCCCTTTTTTTTTGCAAATTCGTGCACATAAGACAAATGCAGCAAACAACTACCAAGCCCGACGTAAGGGAGAAAACAACCAACTTTCATAAAGGATTTAACTTATATATTTTTTTTAATATTATATAAATGATAAATAATTTTAATGGTATGATAACTGTAATTTATATTAGAATACAGTAGGTAAAAAATGATTATAAAAGGTATAATATCAGCTTCTTTAAGCATTTTAAATGAAGACTTGTCGCTTGATATAGATTCTACAATCAAACATTCTGAAAAACTCATACAGGATGGCTGTCATGGATGTGTGTTATTTGGTTCCACAGGCCAGGCTCAGCTCATCTCATCTAATGAAAAAAAAAAATTGATTGAAAAAATTAGCGCTAGTGAATATAAAAAAAATTTTATTATTGGAACTGGCAATAATTCGTTAAATGATAATATTGATTTAATGAAATATGGAATTAAGTATGGATTTGAACACTTTCTATTAATGCCGCCAGCATATTATAAATATAATGATATTGGAACCTATTCTTTTTTTGCTAAAATAATTCAGCAAGTACCTTCAGCTAAGATAATTTGTTATAATTTTGAAAAACTTTGTGGGTACAAATTTAGTATTAAAATTGTAGAAAATTTAGTTAAAGAATTTCCTAAACAAATTATTGGCATCAAAGATAGCACATACAATTTATACGAGACACTCAAAATACCAAATTTCTTAATTTTTCCTGGCTCAGAGCTTAAGCTTCTTAAAGGATTAGAAATAGGTAATAGTGGAATTATATCAGCAACTTGCAACGTAACAGCAGGACTAGCTCGTAAGGTATATGATGATTTTAATAATAACAAAACACAAATTTTTAATAAAAAACTTTGTGAAGTAAGAAAAGTGTTTGACAATTACAATTTAATATCTGGACTACATAGTTTTTTATCAGTAGAGAATAAAAAATATAGTAACGTTTTACCACCTCTAAGTTTGCTTACTGAGGTGAAACAAAAAGAACTTATTAATAGTTTAAAAAAATTAGACTTTTTACCCGAAAAAAATATAGCACCATAGTTATGTTAATAGCAAAATTATTTTCAAAAATATATAAAATTGGTGGAATTATTTTAATAGATTTTTCAGGGCAAAAATTTATTTGTGGAAACCCAGATCTTGATAAACCA
>CAJQRF010000029.1 GCA_905612235.1 uncultured Pelagibacteraceae bacterium
TAAATCCAAAAAGATACACGCAAGAAATTAAAAAACTTTCTAAATATGGATTAAAAGTTGAAATATTTAATGAAGAAAAATTAAAAAAAATGGGTATGAATTCATTATTAGGCGTTGGACAAGGAAGTGAAAATGAAACATTTTTAGTTACAATAAAATGGAATGGAGCAAAAAATAATTTCGGAAAACCATTAGCGTTTGTTGGCAAAGGAGTTTGCTTTGATACAGGTGGAATTTCTTTGAAACCTGCGAGATTCATGGAAGAGATGAAGTATGACATGGGTGGTTCAGCTGTTGTCGTTGGTTTAATGAAAAGTCTTGCTCTTAGAAAAGCCAAAGTAAATGCAGTAGGTGTAGTTGGACTAGTTGAAAACATGCCCGATGGGAACGCACAAAGACCAGGTGATATAGTAAAATCATATTCTGGAAAAACTATAGAGGTACTTAATACAGACGCCGAAGGTAGATTGGTACTCGCTGACGCTTTAACTTATACAGAAAAAAGATTTAAACCAAAATTTATAATTGATTTAGCGACATTAACTGGAGCTATTATAATGGCATTGGGAGAAGAGTATGCTGGATTATTTTCTAATAATGATATTTTGTCAAAAAATATTTTTAAAGCTAGTGAAAATGTTAATGAAAAAGTGTGGAGATTGCCTCTACATAAAAATTATGACAAGCTAATGGAATCCCCAATTGCAGATGTGCAAAATATCAATTACGCAGGAGGAGCAGGTTCAATTACAGCTGCTCAATTTTTGCAAAGATTTATAATAAATAAAACACCTTGGGCGCATTTAGATATTGCTGGAATGGCATTTTCAAAAAAAGCAGCAAGCTTGAATCCTGGTGGAGCAACAGGTTTTGGTGTTAGACTCTTAAATAATTTAATAAAAGAATTTTACGAATAGGATTAAAATTATGATTGAACAAACTTTATCAATAATAAAACCAGATGCAGTAGAAAGAAATCTAGAAAATAACATTAAAAGTTTTTTCGAAAAAAATGGTTTAAAAATTTTAAAAAGTAAGAAAGTAAAAATTTCTAAAGAAGAAGCCTCGGAGTTTTATAAAGTACACCAAACTAAGCCTTTTTATAATGATTTATGCAATTATTTATCATCAGGACCTATCGTAGTGATGATATTAGAAGGTGAAAATTCAATATCTCAAAATAGAAAATTGATGGGTGCCACAGATCCAAGTAAGGCTATCGAAGGAACACTACGAAAAATGTATGGCATTTCAATAGATAAGAATTCAGTACATGGATCTGATAGTGCAGAAAATGCAAAAATAGAAATAGATTTTTATTTTAAATAATTTTACCTAAATATTGATATAATGGACTGAGAATACACAATGTGCTCTTGAGCTAAAATTTTTTTTTTTAGAGCAGAGACAGTTTCGTTTTTAGAAATTAATACTTTTTTTTGCAAAATAATCTTACCAGAGTCAAGTTTAGGAATAACAAAGTGAACGGTGCAACCAGAATATTTTTCTTTACTCATTAAAACTCTCTGATGTGTATTTATTCCTTTATATTTAGGCAATAAAGAAGGGTGAATATTAATAATTTTGTAACCAAAATTGTTTATGAAATTATGAGATAGTATTCTTAAAAAACCAGCCAAACAAATAAATTTTATTTTACTTTTTTTAAGTTCAAGCAATGCTCTCGCTTCAAATTTATTTTTATCTATATCTGAGTAGTATTTAAAAGGAATGTTATATTTTTTAGCTATTTTTATACCATCTGCTTTTGGATTATTAGATATTATTAATTGTATATTAATTGGAAAATTATAATCCCTTGAACTTTTTAATATTGAGAGAAGATTTGATCCTTTTCCTGAAATAAAAACACAAGTCTTAATTTTGTTTACCATTTTAAAGCACCTGATGTTTTCATTTTCGAACTAGATTTTGATATAAAACCTATTGGGTATGGTTGATAATTTTTGTGAAATTTTCTTTTAATCTTATTAATATTTTTTTTATTTGCAATTAAACAAAATCCCACTCCACAATTAAAAGTTTTTAACATTTCTGAATCTGTAATATTATTTTTTTTTAACCATTTAAAAATAGGTTGAATTTTGATTTTAGATAAGTCTATGCTTAATGTAAGTTCATCAGGCACAACTCTTCTTAAGTTAGACATTAGGCCACCACCAGTAATATGTGCACAGCCATTTATTAATTTTTTTTTATTTATTTCATTAACCTCTTTGACGTAAATTTTTGTAGGTGTTAATAAATTTTTTTTAAGAAAAGGTGACAATTTAAAAATTCTTTTTTTTTTAATTATATATCTTACAAGTGAAAAACCATTGGAATGCAAACCAGACGACGGAACAGCTAAAATTATATCATTTTTTTTAATTTTATCTTTTGTAAGCAAATCTTTTTTATCTACTGCACCCACAGCAAACCCTGCTAAATCAAATTTATTTTTTCCATACGTATCAGGCATCTCAGCAGTTTCACCACCAACCAGAGCGCACCCTGCTTCTTTACATCCATTAGCTATGCTATCTAGTATTGTTTTTAACTTTTTTATTTTAATTTTATTTGTAGCTATATAATCTAAAAAGAAAATTGGTTTTGCTCCCTGGACTATCAGATCATTTACACACATCGCAACCAGATCAATCCCGATTGTATTGTAATTATTTAACATATTTGATATTTCAATTTTAGTACCAACACCATCTGTAGATGATACAATTATTGGGTTTTTCATTTTTAATTGGGACATGTCAAATATTGATCCAAAACTACCAATATTTTTGAAATTCTTTTTTTC
>CAJQRF010000030.1 GCA_905612235.1 uncultured Pelagibacteraceae bacterium
AATCAAAGCAAAAACTATTTACTTTGTCATAGTGATGTAAAAGAAAAACACAATCCAGCATTAGCTATTTGTAAAAAATGTGAAATAACTGAAGAAATTAATCCAAATATTTTTTCTAAATTATTTAATAATTTAAAAACTAAAGAAAAATATGATTTTTCAAATTTTGAAGTTGAAATATCAACTTTATGTAGGAAGTGTGCTTAAATAATGGAACACTTGATAGAAGAAATAGTGTGGTTACAGGACAAAGGTTGGCTTAGAGGTTTTGTTTTTGGTTTGGTCCATACAATAATACCACTTATTGGTTTTTACTCTGGATGGAGCATCAATAGAACATTAAAAATTGTTTCAAATGGCTATGTGGCTGGAATTTTTGGAGTAGTATTAGCACATGTCATAGCAGATTATATTGCAGCAACACTAGATCCAGATCTTAGATCTGCAGCAATAGGAATTGTTTTAGGTGGATTGGTACCTTTACTTCTAGTTCCGTTATTAGATAAATATATAGTTAAAAGCAAACATCATATTGCGGTTGGAGACCATGAAGATCTTAAAAAAGATTTAAGCAAGAAACATAAATAAAATATGACAACTATTTTATTAACTTTAGATGAAATTAATGATTTAGCTAAAAAAACTTTATTAGCAAATGGTTGCGATGATGAAACGGGATCTATTCTAGCAGATTTAATAATGAATGCCGAAAGAGATGGCTCTTTAGCTCATGGATTATTTAGATTGCCAGCTTATGTTGCTGGACTTAAAAGTGGAAAAATTAATGGAAAAGCAAGACCCGAAGTTAAGAAAGTTTCACCTAGTGTAATAAAAGTTTTAGGAAATAATTGTTTAGCACCAATGGTTCTAAATAAAAGTTTACCAGAATTAATTAAAGCAGCGAAAGAAAATGGTGTAGCTGTTTTAGCAATTACTAATTCACATCATATGGCTGCGATGTGGCCTGAAACCGAAGCTGTAGCAGAGGAAGGTTTGGTTGCTTTTGCGTGCACTTCTTACAAACCTTCGGTAGCACCTGCGGGTGCAACAAAACCTTTGTTTGGAACGAATCCAATTTCTTTTGCTTGGCCACGTCCTGGCAAAACTCCTGTTGTTTATGATATGGCTACAGCATCGATGGCTATGGGAGAAGTTCAGGTAGCTAAAAGAGAAGGACACAAAGTCCCCCTAGGAACGGGTCTTACAAAAGATGGAAAAGAAACTACTGATCCTGGAGAAATAGCAGACGGTGGAGTGTTACTTCCTTTCGGTGGATACAAAGGATCAGCGATAGCAATGATGGTAGAGTTACTGGCTGGAGCTTTAGTTGGAGATAATTTTAGTTTTGAAACAGCAGCTAAAGATAACAATGATGGTGGCCCTCCAAGTGGAGGAGAATTTATATTAGCAATATCACCTGAAAAAATAGCTGGATTAGGATGGGACAAACATGCTGATCAATTTTTCAAAAAAATGTCAGACATGAATGGAGTACGTTTACCTGGTGCAAGAAGGCACCAAAATAGATTAAATACCAAATCGAGAAAAATAAATGAAGATTTAATTAAAAAAATTAAAAATTTATCTAAATAGTCTTAAGCTGATTTGGCTTTTTTTTCTATGTACTGAGGGACATCTTCTTCAGTAATTACATCTTCTTCTTTAGCGTTTTTAGGTTGGAAAGCATAAAGAACGTGCAATTTACAATAAGGAAATTTTTCTAAAGATGTTCTCCCACAAAAATAGAATTTTTCTTCATATGGGTGACCTATAGGCCATCTACATGTTTCATCTGTTAATTCTTCTAATTTTTTTGGGTTTTCTGGTTCAAAATTTTTATCTAATAATAGAGCTTTAAATCTAGCTTTTCTTCCAAGCTTTTGAGTTTTAACATCTGGCTTCAAATTATTTGAGTTACTTTCTGGATTTGATCTAGTAGAACTTTTTCTTGACGAATTTCTGGCTTCCAAATTCAGCCTATGCGCCTTACCAATAACTGCATTTCTCGTAGTATCACCTAGCATAGTAGCTATCTGGCTAGCTGGATGTCCTTTTGTCCAAAGTGCCCTTAATTTTTCTTCTTTATCTGGTGTCCAACTCATTTTTATATATTCCAATTAAAGACACTATATGTTGTATTTGCAATATAAAAAAATACCCCATGTGGATATGTTATTAACAGCATAATATAAAATACCCGTTCTTTATTTAATTTTCCTTTAATATATAAGGCTTCATGATGTCTCAAATAACTAATAATAAATACAAAATTTATGAAAAAAAAATCGGCTTTGTTAATTGGGTTGGTTTTTGGACGCTTTACAAAAAAGAAGTATTAAGATTTTTAATTGTTGTTATACAGACGATTATATCTCCTTTAGTAACCTCACTGTTATTTTTATTGGTGCTTTCATTAGCTATCGGCAATGACAGAGGCGAAGTTTTAGGTTTTCCATTTATAAGTTTTTTAGCCCCCGGTCTTATTGCTATGCAAGTTATACAACAAGGTTTTTCACACTCTTCCTCATCAATTATGATAGGAAAAATACAAGGAAATATTGTAGATATTTTATACGCTCCTTTGACTGCAGCAGAGATTACGCTTGCGACTAATTTAGCTTCTTGCACCAGGAGCATTGCTATAGCTGCAGTTTCTATTGTAGTTTTTAAATTTATAGTTGATATTCAATTCTATAATTTTTTCTATATTTTCATCTTTACGTTTTTAGGCTCGTTTATATTAAGCTCTATTGGAATTATTATTGGTTTATGGGCGGAAAAATTTGATCATATGGCATCCGCAACTAACTTTATTATAGTACCCCTTTCTTTCTTGTCAGGTACATTTTATTCAATCGACAGGTTGCCAAACATACTGAAAAATGTGAGCGAAATAAATCCTTTTTTCTATATTATTGATGGCTTTAGGTACGGTTTTTTAGGAGTTTCTGATGGATCGGTAAAATTTGGACTTATATATCTTGTTATACTAAGTTTTATTACTTGGTTTGCTGCATATATTTTGTTTAAAAAAGGTTATAAAATAAAATCTTAAATTTTATGAGCTCAGTTCTTGGCACATACGCAAGGAAAGCTATTTCTTTTACTTCAGGAAAAGGAAGTTATCTTTTTACAGAAAGTGGAGATAAATATCTTGATTTTATGCAAGGGATTGCAACTAATATTTTAGGACATTGTCACGAACATTTAGTAGAGACAATTCAAAAACAATCTAAAAAATTATGGCATGTCTCAAATGCTTTTATAATTGAAGACCAAGAAAGATTGGCTAAAAGATTAACAGATAATACATTTGCCGATTTTGTTTGCTTTCAAAACTCAGGAACCGAAGCAACTGAAGCTAGCATAAAAATTGCTAGAAAATATTTTCACAAAATTGGAGAATCTGAAAAAAATAGAATTATCACCTTTAAAGGAGCTTTCCATGGAAGAACATTGGCAGCTTTGTTTGCAGCTAATAATCCAAAACATATAGAAGGGTTTGGTCCAAAGGTAGATGGTTTTGATCAAGTTCCATTCGCTGATCATGAGGCGATAAAAAAAGCGATAAATAAAAATACAGCAGCAATTATGATTGAAACTATTATGGGGGAAGGAGGAATCAAAGTAGTGCCAGATGTCTGTTTAAAAGGTTTGAGAGATTTATGCAATGAGCACAAAATACTTCTAATCTTAGACGAGGTACAGAGCGCATACAGAACAGGTAATTTTTTTGCATTTGAAAAATCAGGAATCGCGCCTGATATCGTTCCAATAGCGAAAGGAATTGGTGGCGGATTTCCTCTTGGAGCATGTTTAGTCACAAAAAAAGTCTCTATTGGCATGACCCCGGGTACTCATGGAAGCACTTTTGGAGGAAATCCTTTA
>CAJQRF010000031.1 GCA_905612235.1 uncultured Pelagibacteraceae bacterium
TTAGATAAGATAGAAAATTTTTTACATTCTTTAGGATATAAGCCTAACATTGTAGATTTAGGCTGTGGTGATTTTGTTATTGGATCAAAAATCAGAAAATTCTGCAAAAACTATATTGCTATAGATATATTTGATGAGTTGATTTCATATAATAAGAAAAAATATGAAAATTTAAATATAGATTTTAGAGTTCTAGACATCACCCAAAACGAATTGCCAAATGGAGATGTATGTTTTGTTCGTCAAGTTTTTCAACATATGTCTAATGAATCAATCATAAATACTATTAATGAAATTAAAAAAAAATATAAATATTTGATAATTACAGAACATTTACCGGAATCTAAAAATTTTGTTGCTAATTTAGACAAGCCAACGGGGCCTGATACGCGTCTTTATGAAAATAGTGGAGTTATTTTAACTTTACCGCCATTTAATCTTAAAGTTTTCAAAGATACTGATATTTGTGAAATCTACTCAGATTCTATAGAAGGAGTCTTGATAACAAAAATTTTACAACTATATAAATGAAAAATAAATTTAATATCTACAAACAATTTAAAAATAAAACAGTTTTAGTAACAGGACACACAGGATTTAAAGGATCTTGGCTAACTTTATGGCTGACTTTATTGGGAGCAAGAGTAATTGGATTATCTATTAGCATTCCATCAAAACCATCTCACTTTAAAGTTATAAAATTAGATAAAAAAATTAAACATAGAGTAGTAGATATAAGAAATTTAAGACTATTAAAAACAACCTTCAAAAAGTATCAGCCAGATTATGTTTTTCATTTAGCTGCACAAGCATTAGTTAAAAAATCTCATTTTGATCCTGTTTATACCTGGCAAACAAATACGATGGGAACATTAAATGTTTTAGAGTCCCTCAGAGAGATAAAAAAAAATTGTGTTGCGGTTTTAATAACAAGTGACAAAAGCTATAAAAACCTTGAAATTAAAAGAGGATACAATGAAACAGATATTTTAGGAGGCAAAGATCCGTATAGCGCTTCAAAAGCGTCTGCAGAATTGGTAATTCAATCTTACATTAGTTCATTTTTTCATGTCAAAAAAACCAAAGTATTAATTGGTGTGGCTAGAGCAGGCAATGTCATTGGAGGAGGAGATTGGTCTGAAAATCGATTAATACCAGATTGTGTAAAATCATGGTCAAAAAATAAAAAAGTTTTGATAAGAAATCCAAAATCTACAAGACCATGGCAACATGTGTTAGAGGCAGTGTGGGGTTATTTAGTGTTAGCAGCAAATTTAAAAGAAAATCAAAAACTACATGGCGAAGTCTTCAATTTTGGCCCAAATCATAATAAAAATTATAGCGTAATATCTCTAGTAAAATTAATAAAAAAATCTTGGAAGCAAACATCCTGGAAAATAATTAAAGAAAAGAAAATATTTCAAGAATCAAACTTATTAAAACTAAACAGTAATAAAGCTAAGAATAAACTTAAATGGAAAAGTATTTTAAGCTTCGAGGAAACTATAAATATGGTTGCTCAGTGGTATAAAAGCTACTACTCAAAAATAGAAAAAATGGATGAAGTATCTATAAACCAAATTAAAAAATATCAAAAAAATTTAAAAAGAAGATTGTTAAAATAAAATATGAAAGTTGTAATACTAGCAGGAGGATTTGGAACTAGACTATCCGAGTACACAAAAACCATGCCCAAACCTATGATTAATATTGCTGGGAAACCTATATTACTTCATATAATGGAACAGTATGCGAAGCATGGGTATAAAGATTTTTATATTGCGTTAGGCTACAAGGGTGAGGTGATAAAAAAATTCTTTAGAAGAAAATTCTTTGATTGGAATGTTGAACTAGTTGATACAGGAAAAAAAACTATGACAGGAGGTAGAATAAAAAAATTAAAAAATTTTATTGGAAAAGAGACATTTATGATGACTTATGGAGACGGTTTATCAAATGTAAATCTGAATAAATTACTAAAATTTCATAAAAAAAATAAAAAACTTGTAACTTTAACAGCAGTAAGACCACCGGCAAGATTTGGGTCGTTAGAAATTAAAGGTAATAACGTGAGTAAATTTAAAGAAAAATCAAAAACGGATGAAAATTGGATTAACGGAGGATTTTTCGTTATGGAACCTAAGTTTTTAAAATTTATACAAAATGTTAATACAATCTTAGAGCGAGGCCCCCTTGAACATGCGGCAAACAAGAACCAATTAGCAGCTTATAAACACGAAGGTTTTTGGCAATGCATGGATACAAAAAAAGATAAAGACCTATTAACAAAAATTTTAAATAAAAGAAAAGTTAATTCTTAAACAGAAAAACAGCCAAATCAAAATTTATTTAAAAAATAAATAAGTTTTATAATGAACAATAAATCAAACTACAATCCATTAGTCAGTATAATTATAAACTGTTATAATGGAGAAGCTCATTTAAAAGATTGCATAGAAAGTTTGCTATCGCAAACTTATAAAAACTGGGAAATAATTTTTTGGGACAATCAGTCTGATGACAAAAGTGAAACGATATATAAGAATTTTAAAGACAAGAGACTTAAATATTTTAGGGCAGAAAAACATACATCACTTTATAAAGCTAGAAATCATGCTATAGAAAAAACAAACGGTGAGCTTATATCTTTTATTGATGTTGATGATTTATGGGAGATAAATAAGTTGGAGTTACAAGTTCAATTATTTAATGATCCTAAAATAGATTTAGTATACAGCAATCTATGGATTATAAAAAATAATTCTAAAAATAAAAAAATTTTTCAAAAAAAAAATTCTCCCAGTGGGTTAATATATGAAAAACTGTTAGAAGAATATAATATTGGAATAATAACTACAATTTTTAGAAAAAACATCATAACGAGTATTAAAAAAATTTTCGATGAAAGATTTTCAATTATTGGAGATTTTGAATTTTTCTTGAGATTGTCAAAAACACATTATTTTCATTATATAAATATACCTTTAGCATACTACAGAATTCACGATAAAAATTTCTCCTCATTGCATGTGGAAAAAGAGTTAGAAGAAATCGATACATGGATAGTAGAAAATAAAAGCTATATTAATAAAAAACAATTAAGAAAAATTAAAAGAAATACGACTATGCGAAAACTATTACATCTAAGATTCAACAAAAATTATAAAGGCTGTTTTAAGATTTTAATTGAAAACTGTGGCAACATCACAGCGTTTAAAATACTAGCGATAATTTTAATACCACTTTATATATTAAAAAAAATTTCACGTTTTCATATTTAAATGAATTATAAAATAAAATTATTTTCAGAGTTGAATGATGAGTTAAAAAATTTATGGAATAATGTTGAGGAAGATTCATATAATACTTGTTTTAATAGTCAAGCTTGGTTAGAAAATTATTTATTAACCTATGGAAAAAAAGATTCAGCAAAATTAAAGATATTTGTTCTATTTTTGGAAAATAAACCAATTTGTATTTTCCCATTTCAAATTATAAAAAAATTTAAAACAAATATTTTACAATGGGCATGTGATATAAACTCAGATTTTAATTCACCTGTTCAAAAAAAAAATTTTATTTTTACCAAGTCTTTATTTAAAGAAATTTGGGAAAAAGTTACAAAAATGATGCCAGAAATTGATGTTATTTATTTAAAAAGGCAAATAGATTTTTTAGGAAATAATTCAAATCCATTTATTTACTATCTAAAAAATTATAAAGAGGGAATTGTTCAGCAAATTTTTCTTCCTGACAGATGGGAAAAGTATACAAGCACAATCCTTAAAAAAAAATTTTATTTAGATTTAATGAGAACAAAAAAGCTACTTAAAAAAGAAGGAAAGGTAGAATTTATTGTAGCTAAAAATTATGAAGAAAAAATTTCCTTTATAGATGTATTAATAAATCAAAAAAATATATCGTTGAAAAAAATTAATGCTAAACTTTTTAACAAAGATGATTTAAACTTCTATAAAAATTTTGAAAAAAATAGTAGTAAAAAATATCAGACCCAAATAAGTGCAATAAAGCTGGATGGCGAGTTTATTGCTATGCACTGGGGGATGTTTGATAAAGTTTACTATTATTATTTACTCCCCTCAATGAAAGAAGATAATTTAAAAAAATTTTCTCCAGGAAAGCTACTTTTATCTATGCTTATAAGATTGTCAATTTCAAAAAAAATTAAAACTTTTGATTTTGGGCTTGGTGAAGAATCTTATAAATCGAAGTGGACAAATAATTCCAAAAATATATACAACTATATAAAACTGAATAAAATAAAAGGTATACCTTTCTATATACTGCTACACACGAGACAATTAATTAAATATTTAAAAAATATTACAAATAAATGAATCTAAATTTTTTTAAATCAGGAGATGCTATTTTAAACTATCATAGAATTTGTTCTGATTCAGAACATCTAAAAAAAAAAGATGAATTAACAGTTTCAGTATCAAAATTTAAACAGCAACTAAATTTTTTAAAAAAAAATTATCATTTTGTGTCACTTGATAATTTTATAAAGTTTGAAAAAAGTAAAAAAAAAAAAATTAGTATTACTTTTGATGATGGCTACAAAGATAATCTGACTTATGCATTGCCGGTTTTAAAAGAATTAGATATTCCAGCTACTATTTATATTGTTACAAAATTCTTAAAAGGTGAATTTGATATTTGGTGGTATGAACTTAAGGATTATATTTCAGAAAGCTCCGAAGATTTAAAATTTAACTTTGAAAAAAATAAATATAATTTTTCCATTAGAAGTGAAAGTGAAAAAACAAAATGTTTTAACAGGTTAAACAATATAATTCAGAAATTAAATAAAAATGAACAATATAATTTTTTAAAAGAGATGACAAACTCAAGTTTAAGAAAGCAGTATAAAAATATACTTTTGTCAAAAGAGGATTTAAGTATTTTAATTTCTAATCCATTAATTACATTGGGGGCACATTCTCACAATCATTTAAGTTTGAGCAACTTAAGCAAAGAAGAGTGTGTTGAAGAAATAAAAAAATCTAAACAAACTTTAGAAGAATTAATGAAATGCAAAGTTAATCATTTTTCTTATCCATATGGTGGAAAAAATGATGTTGGTGAACGTGAATTTGAAATAGTTAAAGAATTAGGGTTTGAGTCAGCTGTAGTAACTTCTGTTG
>CAJQRF010000032.1 GCA_905612235.1 uncultured Pelagibacteraceae bacterium
TTTAATATCATTTAGTAAAAAAAATTCTGTTTGTTTTAGCAGTATGTTTGAACTATATTTTTTTCTACTATCTTGGATTACTTTTTCAGCTTCATGTATTTTATTTTTAGAGATCAAATAGTTTATTAGAAAAAAATTATACCTGGAAAAATTATATTCTTTATCTTCAATCAAATTAACGAAGGATTTTTGAGTTTCGCTAGAATCAAAATAACATTCTAAGAAAATATTTTGAGTTTGTGTGAGGTGGCGATAAGGTTTTGGTATTTTTTCAATAACTTCAAAACTTTCTTTTTTATTTCCTTCTGATGCCTTTATCCAGGATATCAAGATATTTCCCATAAAATTATCAAAAATGAGATTATATCTTGAAAGTTTATTTAATCTTTTAAAGTGTTTTTCTGCATTAATATAATCTTTGTTAATAAAGTAATTCAAACCTAATAAAAGATCAGCCTCAAAAAATAATTCATCTTCCTTCCATATGTCTTTAGCAAAAGAATTTGCTTTTTCAAACTTTTCAACTAAAACAAGTGTTCTTAAGAATTCTAAGTTAAACTGTGAATGTATATTTTTGAGTAATTGAACTTTTTTTAAGTATTTAAATGCATCACTGTTATAATCTTGATTTGCAGACACCACTCCTAAAAAATAATTTGAAATATTATCACTTTTATAATAGTTTTCACTATCCTTAGAAAAAACTTCTGTTGGCAATAATAATATGAGAATAAATAAAGTAATATAATTTTTTATAATTAAAACTTTCATATGATATACTTTATAAATGAAAAGAAATTTAAATCAAAAGTTAATTGATCTTGTTGAATACTATAATTTGATTAATTCAAATCTTTTGTTAAGCAAGACTCCGTTAAAAAGAATTGACACTATCAAAACTCATGTTTTTACTGGGACTAAAATTGAGAAACTAAATAAGCTTAAGAACAAAATACAACTTATAAAAAATTGCGACTTAAAAAAAAGTGCTACAAAGCAGGTTTTTAGCGATGGCAATATTAATTCAAAAATAATGATTATTGGTGAAGGACCTGGAGCAAATGAAGATGCAATAGGCAAGCCTTTTGTGGGAAGAGCTGGAAAATTGCTTGATAAAATGCTTTCATCTATAAAACTGGATAGAACAAAAGTGTATATTTCAAATGTTGTTAATTATAGGCCACCTGAAAACAGAAAACCTACAGATGATGAAATAAAAAGATACTTACCTTATTTAAAAAGTCATATTGAAATTATTAATCCAAAAATTCTATTATTATTAGGTAGTACAGCTTTAAATGCCTTAATTGGGGATGAGGTTGTTATTTCTAAGGCTAGAGGAAAATGGATTCAAAAAGAAATAGGTGCTAGCAATCCTTGGATTATAGCTTCATTTCACCCCGCTTTTTTGATGAGACAACCCGAGCAGAAAAAATTAGCATGGATAGATTTAAAAATGATAAGAGATAAATCAAAAAAATTGAAAATATAAAATTTGATAAAAACTAGTAAAATAGCTGGTGTTGATGAGGTGGGTCGAGGGTGTTTGGCGGGACCTGTATTTTCTGCTGCAGTAATTTTAAATAAAAATATAAATACTAAAGATATTAAAGATTCAAAAAAAATATCTTTTAAAAGAAGAATAATTCTTTCGAAATACATTAAAAAAAATTCCATTTTTGCTGTTGGTTCGGCAAGCGTAGAAGAGATTAATAAATTAAATATTTTAAATGCTTCGCTTTTGTCAATGCAAAGAGCATTGAGAAAACTTAAAGTTATTCCATCCATGGCTTATATAGATGGGCCATTTACTCCAAAAAATGTAAAAATAAAATGTAAAGCTATTATTAAAGGTGATGAAAAAATTAAGTGTATCGCTGCCGCTTCTATAGTTGCAAAAGTAGCTCGCGATTTATTTATGATTAAATTGGCGGAAAAACATCCAGAATATGATTGGAATAAAAATTTTGGGTATGGCACCGCTTATCATTTGCGTGCATTAATAAAATCTGGGATTACTCAACACCATAGAAAAAAATTTGCTCCAGTACACAACATGTTGATGGCTGCTAAACGTGAAACACAATTTAGCTAAGTTATTTACAATGAAAATTTGACGGAAGCGAAAATTTAGAGTCTAATTCAACGTAAAGTTGAATCAAGATATGACTAAATTTTTTAATAAAATTGTAAACGGGAATTCATTAGAAGTATTGAAAACTATTCCAAGCAAAACCTTCGATTTAGTTTTTGCAGATCCACCTTACAACCTTCAAATTGGTGAAAAACTCAAAAGACCTGATAATAGTAAAGTTAATGGTGTTAACGAAAAATGGGACCAGTTTAAAAGTTTCAAAGAATATGACGATTTTTGTAAAGCATGGTTAATTGAATGTAAAAGGGTATTAAAAGACAAGGGTTCAATTTGGGCAATCGGATCTTACCATAATATTTTTCGAATAGGTTATCATATGCAAAATCTTGGTTACTGGATTTTGAATGATGTTATATGGAAAAAAAATAATCCTATGCCAAATTTTAAAGGAACAAGATTCACAAATGCTCATGAAACTTTGATATGGGCTTCAAAAAATAAAAAAGCAAAATATACATTTAATTACAATTCGCTTAAATGTTTAAATGATGACTTGCAAATGAGATCTGATTGGATGTTACCAATTTGTAATGGGGGCGAGAGGATAAAAAAAAATGGAAAAAAAATACACTCAACTCAAAAACCTGAGGCCTTATTGTATAGAATTTTATTATCTTCAACAAATAAAAATGATTTAATATTTGATCCATTTCTTGGGACGGGCACCACCGCTGCTGTTGCTAAAAAAATTGGCAGAAATTATTTTGGAATTGAAAAAGAAAAAAAATATTTTAAAGCAGCTGAGGATAGATTAAAAAAAACTAATAAAATCGAAGATCACTATCTCGATACAATTAAAAATAATAAATCTAAACCTAGAATACCATTTGGTTCTTTGGTTGAGATGGGAATAGTTAAACCCGGAATGAATATATTTGATCAAAAGAAAAAAATTAATGCTAGAATTATGGCAGATGGTAGCATCAAATATGAGAACAACGAAGGTTCAATTCACAAAATAGCTGCAAAAATATTAGGTACTGAAAGTTGTAATGGGTGGACTTATTGGCATTACAATATAGATGGTAATATGTTTCCAATAGATAATCTTAGACAAAGATTAATTTCAAAATAATTAAACATCAACTATTTATTAACTTGATTAGATATAAATTTTATCTAATTTATTAATTATTTGTTTGGTAAAAGTTGGTATTAATTCACTATCCTTGCGTCCTATATAATGCCACTTAAAATTTTTAGGTTTTTTTTTTGTAAACTTATAAAATAAACTAATGTTCATTTTGATATTTGAAATATTATTTTTATATTTACATAAGTATATCCATCCATTTTTACCTCTATCAAAATTAGATTTTTTTGTTTCAGGAATATAAAAATTACTTAAAAAGCTTAAGTCTTTATTTTTTGTTAATGCAATTCCTTTTTTCTTTTTTTTTAAATAGCAATAAATGTTATATTTCTTTTCAATTACATGATTTTTTCTACTAAATAAAATTTTTTTTTTACTTTTAAAAAATTTACAATTTCTTTTTAAATTGCAGATATTGCATTTTGGATCCTTTGGTTTGCATATGAGTGCACCAAATTCCATTAGAGCTTCAGCTAAATCAGAATTTCTATTTTTTTTAACTAATTTTTTTTTAAAAGTAATCTCAGTTTTTTCTATACTTTTATTAAATAATCTTAAAAAAATTCTTTTCACATTTCCGTCTACTCCAATGCGAGGTTGATTGTATACTAACGCTAAAAGTATATTTGCCGTATATTTTCCTACACCTGGAAGTTTTATTATTTCTTTAAATTGGTTTGGAATTTTATTATTATAATTTTTGGTAATAATTTTTGAAGTTAAATATAAATTTTTAGCTCTTCTATAATAGCCCAAACCTTCCCAAAGTTTTAAAATTTTTTTTTCCTTGCTTAAGGACATGGCCTTTAAACTAGGTATCTTTTTTACAAATTTATTAAAATAGGGAATCACTGTCTTGACTTGTGTTTGTTGAAGCATAAATTCGCTTAATATTCTATAATATTGAAATTTTTCGCTTTTTTTACTAATTCTCCAAGGTAAAGTGCGTTTATTATTATCATACCATGCAAGAATTTTATTTGGTAAATTGAAATTATTTATATGCATTACAAACAAAATAATAAACAAAGCAAAACGTACGTTCAAGGATTAAGACCTTTTGCCAAAACTTTGCCTCGTGGAATTAAAGGTATATTAAAAAAAAATGGCTACAATTACTCTGAAATAATTAGCAAATGGAACATGTTAGTCGGCAGTAATATTTCAAATTTGTGTTACCCTAAATCAATAAAGACATCTCATGAAAATAAAAGTAGTTCATTAATCCTTTTGGTAGAAAGAGGTAATGAAATAAATGTGGAATATTCAAAAAAAGAAATCATTAGTAAAATTAATAGCTACTTTGGATA
>CAJQRF010000033.1 GCA_905612235.1 uncultured Pelagibacteraceae bacterium
TATCCTTGCAAATGTCTATGTCCTGAATTTGGATCAAAGGCTGTTCTTCCATGCAGAACTCTTCTATTATTAAATGAAAATATATCTCCAGGATTTAGTCTAAATTTAATTTGAAATTTATCATCATGAAGTAGATTTCCAAATCTATGATGCGCCTTATAAACTTTGTCCATCATATCAGGATGACAGTCCAATGCATCCATTGTGGCAACACTAAATCTTATATCGTTGTAATCGCTATCTTTAGTTAAAGAAATTGCTGGAGCATGAAAACCTCTAATTGATTCTTGTGTGTAATCTTTGTCTCTAAACTTAAGTGGTATGTTCACTAAAGTTTCAAAAATTTCTTTTTCATTATTTCTCAAGTAATCTGCAACTGCAAATCCGTCTACTGCTGACGAGTCTCCTCCTTCTGCAGAATTAATTAAACAATGCAGAAATTGATACCCCGGGGGCGTTTCGAACCAAGGTAAATCCATATGATTTTGTAAAGCATGTGCTGAGTATGCAGAATTATTTGGTTTAGGAACATTGATAACTTCAAAAGGTGTTTTAAAAAAAGTTTCTCTTGTATGACTTATTCTATTTAATACGGGAAATGCAGATTCTTTTTCAATGGGTGTATTTTTGACAATTGCAATTCCTTTGTAATGTAAGATCTCCAACCATTTTATTAGACCTTGCTCAGATGATATTATTTCATCATGCTCAACGCTTATCGAGCTAATATCATTTTGAAGTGAATTATTCCAAAGTTTATAAGGTGAAATATATTTTTGTTTACTTTTTAAAGTATAACAATTTTCTCTAAGCCACTTCGGGTCATAATAACTAGTGTGATCACCTTCATTCCATTTAATTACCAATTTTCCATCATCATTAATTTTGAAATCTTTTGC
Organism: uncultured Pelagibacteraceae bacterium; assembly: GCA_905612235.1. GTDB lineage: Bacteria > Pseudomonadota > Alphaproteobacteria > Pelagibacterales > Pelagibacteraceae > AG-414-E02. The sequence continues at coordinate 900 of CAJQRF010000033.1, forward strand.
TTTAATATTTTCTGAAACGTTAAGTATATTAAACATTCTATGTCTTGAATCTTTATCGTGTGCAGTTGGACAATTGTCTCTTAACCAAAGATAATTAAAATTACTTTTTTCTCCATCATTCCATAAAACATCAAGTGAAGAACCATTAGCAGTAACTTTTGAAATAATTAATTTCATATTCTTATGATTATTTAATTTTAACCATTTATCAATTCAATTGATAATTGAATCTTAATTTTCTATCTTTAAAAAACGCTCTTACTTATAGTTAATTAATTGTGAGTAAAAGGTTGTGTTTTGCTGGTTTTCACGCTGTAATGGGAGAAGTTTAAACTTAATATAGGGGGAAATTAATGAAATTTTTAAAAAAACTATTTCTTTCACTTGCTTTTATAGCAGTAACAACATTAAGCACAACTAGTGCTAATGCTGCTTGTAAAGTACATTTGGGAGATTTTGACTGGGACAGCGCTAATGTTCATACGGCTATAGTCAGTTACATTCTTGAAAAAGGATATGGCTGCCAAGTAGAAGTAACAAAAGGTAGTACTAGTCCAATAATGGCCGCTCACTACGATGGGCAGCTTGACATTATTACTGAAGTTTGGAGAGATAATATTGTTCAAATGCACGAAGAAGCAGTTGCAAAAGGACAAATTGTTGAGCTTGGAGTTAACACTCCTTCATCTACTCAAGGATTTTATGTAGATAAAGCAACTTCAGACAAATATAACTTAAAAACTGTTGACGACATGAAAAAGCCTGAGATAGCAAAACTATTTGCTGATCCTGAGGCTCCTGGAAAAGGTAGAATGACAAGCTGTATTTCAGGATGGACTTGCTACACGATTAACTTGGTAAAACACAAAGTTTATGGTTTAGATGAATTCTATACTAACTTTGATCCAGGTTCTGGTGGAGCATTAGATGCTGCGATTGCTGGTGGATTTAAAAAAGGAAAACCAGTATTTACATATTATTGGACACCGACAGGTTTGATGGGCAAAGTAGATCTAGTTCAACTTAAAGAGCCTGCATACGACAATGCTTGTTGGACTAAAATGATGCTAGTGGTAGAAGACATTAAAGCAAATGGTCCAGATGCATATAAGGATACATGCGCTTCTGCTTACGTAGATATGTCCTTAACAAAATCTGCAACAACTAAGTTTGCAAACGATCCAGCAAACAAGCCGATCATTGATTTTATCAAACTGTATTCAGTGCCAACAGCTGAAGTTAATAAGGCGCTTGGTTTCTATATGACTGCGGATGGTGATCTTGAAGCAACAGCTAAAGACTTTTTACAAGGATCTAGCGCTTGGACAAAATGGATACCTGCAGATGTTGCAAAAAAAGTTAAAGCTTCGCTTTAATTTGTAATAATAAATAATTTTATCAAGAGCCCTGCAAAGGGCTCTTGTTGTTTATAGGCAAAAAAAAAAATGAAAAAATATAAAACTTATTTAAAATATTTTATTTATCTTATAATTTTTGCATTTGTTATTATAATTAGCTATCGATCAGCTAAACCTAGATACAAGCCCGAACATTACACAGATATATTTAAAGATTTCTCTTGGTTAAACGACTGGCCTAAATGGCTTGATTTTCCATTAATGCAACCTCTTAATTCTGGTTTTGATTGGTTAATTGCAAAATATGGAATTTTTTTTGAAGGGATAAACTTTTTTCTACTTGGCTTATATACGTCAATGAAAAATTCTATAGTTAGTTTACCTTGGCCTCTCGTTATTGCGGCAGTTATTTTAATTACTTATTTTGCAAGTGGAAGAAAAACTCAAACTACTGTTTTGGTAGCTTTTTGCACTTTCTTTCTTGGTTTCCTAAGCCCGAGATATTGGGATAAATGTATTATGACAACGTGTATAGTGGTCATTGGTATGCTTCTTTGTATAGCTATTGGAATTCCAGTTGGTATAGCTATGGCAAGAAATAAAAAAGTAAGAAATGCATTATTGCCTATACTTGATTTGATGCAAACTATTCCAAGTTTTTGTTATTTAATTCCAGGCATTTTACTATTTGGATTGGGTGCGGTACCAGCAATAATCGCAATTTTTGTTTACGCAGTTCCTCCTCTTATTAGATTAACTGATCTTGGTATTAGATTAGTTGACAAAGAAGTAATTGAAGCTTCAGAAGCTTTTGGTGCTAGTAAAAAACAAACGCTATGGGGTGTTCAAATTCCTTTGGCTTTACCCAATATTATGCAAGGTATAAACCAATGCACTATGATGTCTTTAGCAATGGTAGTAATTGCTTCGATGATTGGAACTAGAGGAATTGGCGATGAAGTTTTACTTGGACTACAACAACTTAATGTGGGAATGGCTACAGAAGCTGGAATTGCAATTGTGCTACTTGCAATAATTTTTGATAGAATTACACAGTCATATGGTGAAAAAATTCAAGAAAGAACACAACCCAAAAAGAAAATAGATTTATAATGTCTAAAATTGAAGTAAAAAATGTATATAAAATATTTGGTGATCAGCCTTCAAAAGTGCTTCCTATGGTTCAACAAGGCGCAACAAAGGAAGAGATATTAGATAAAACTGGTCATACAGTTGGTCTTGATAATGTTTCTCTATCTATTGAAGAAGGAGAAACTTTTGTATGTATGGGATTATCTGGTTCAGGAAAATCTACACTTATTCGTCACATCAATCGCTTGATTGACCCAACTGCAGGTGAGGTATTAGTTGAGGGTACAAATGTTATGGATTTAGATCAAAAAAAATTAATTGAATTTAGAAGACATAAAATGAGCATGGTCTTTCAAAGGTTTGGGTTATTTCCTCACAAAACTGTTATGGAAAATGTTGGCTACGGTCTTGAAGTTCAGGGACAAAAACCAGAAGAAAGAAATAAAACTGCAATGGAAAAAATCGAAGCTGTAGGGTTAATTGGTTTCGAACATCAATATCCAAATCAATTATCTGGAGGGATGCAACAACGAGTTGGTTTAGCAAGGGCACTTGCTACAAATACAGATATAATGTTGATGGACGAAGCTTTCTCTGCTTTGGATCCTTTGATTAGAAGTGACATGCAAAAACAATTAATAAATTTACAAAGTGAATTGAAAAAAACAATAGTATTCATTACTCATGATTTAGACGAATCTTTAAGATTGGGAGATCATATAGGAATTTTAAATCATGGAAAGTTAGTTCAAGTAGGAACCCCAATAGAGATAATTATGAAACCTGCTGATGATTATGTTGCTGCATTTGTTAAGGATGTAAATCGAGCAAAAGTTATAAAAGCAAAAATTATTATGAAGCCAGCTAATTCCTCTGATGGAATTGATAAATCTAACTTGGTCAAAGTTAATGAAGATCAATTTATAGATGAATTTTTGCCTAAAGTTGTTTGTTCAAACGCAAACTGTGAAATTGTTGATAAAGAAGGAGCTGTAAAAGGATACATAACTAAAAAAGAACTTTCAAAAGCTTTAACAAAAGAACATATGGCTGATGCCGCTAAGTCTACAAAATAAAAAAGTTATTATTTCAGCTGGAGCATCAGGAATAGGGTGGGCAACTACAAAAGTATGTATTTCTAGAGGTGCTAAGGTGTTTTTGTGTGACATAAACGAGAAATTGATTAACAAAATTAACAAAAATAAAAAATATAAAAATAAGATATTTGCTTATGAATGTGATGCATCTAATGAAAGTGATGTAATTGATTTTTTTTCTAAAATTTTAAAAAAAACAAAAAAAATAGATGCTTTAATTAATAATATTGGAATAGCAGGTCCCACAGGAACTTTAGAAAAACTTAATTCAGGAGAATGGGAAAGAACACTCAAAGTGAACGTTGTAAGTCATTTTTATTTTTTAAAACAAGCCATCCCAATTATAAAAAAAAATAAAGCAGGTTCTATTATTAATTTATCATCAGGAGCAGGAATTATGGGTTTTCCATTAAGATCTCCTTATGCTGCAAGCAAATGGGCAATAGTTGGATTAACCAAAACTTTAGCAATGGAACTTGGAAAATTTAAAATAAGAGTTAATGCAATTTGTCCTGGAACTATCAAAGGTGATCGCATGAAAAGAGTGGTTCGTGATAAAGCAAAATTTTTGAAAATTTCACAAAACATGGTAGAGAAAGAATTTATTTCAATGGCCTCTATGAATAGTTGGGTTTATGAAGATGATATTGGAAAAATGTGTGCATTTTTAATTTCCAGTGACTCAGAAAAGATATCAGGACAAATTATTGGTGTTGATGGTAATACTACAAGATTAGATTAATTATTTATGTTTAATAAGTTTTAACTTTTCTCGTGTTTCAACTGGTGTCATTATAGAAGAGCCTAAATCATCTACAATTCTTATAGCTTTTTCTACTAATTGAGCATTAGTTGCTAACTTACCTTTAGATAAATATAAATTATCTTCTAAACCTACTCTTGGATTCCCCCCCATTAACACTGTCTGCGCAACATAGGGCATTTCATTTTTAGAAATAGCAAAACCAGACCAAATAGCTTCTTTAGGCATAATATCTATCATTGCCTGCATAGCCAATGGAGTTGCGGGCGCTCCCCAAGGAATACCTAAGCACAATTGAAACATTGGTGGATCACTTAACAGTCCTTCCTTAAATAGCTGTGAACCAAACCACATATTTCCTAAATCAAATGCTTCTATTTCTGGTTTTACCTTAATATCTTTTAATTTTTTTGCAGCTTTTCTTAAATCATTTGGAGTATTTACCGTAATAACAGAGCTATCTCCAAAGTTTAAAGTTCCACAATCCAAAGTACAAATTTCTGGAAGCAATTGTTCAGCGTTAGCAATTCTTTCCATAACGTTAGCCATGTCTGTAAGAGGCCCAAACTCAAGTGGGTTTTCTCCTTGACCTATGTCCAAATCGCCTCCCATCCCAGTAGTTAAATTTAAAATAACATCCGTGTTACTGGAGCGAACTCGGTCAACTACTTCTTTATATAATTCTAATCTTCTGCTTGGTTTACCATCGTTTTCTCTGACATGAATATGTGCAATTGCAGCTCCTGCTTTAGCTGCTTCAATTGCAGCATTTGCTATCTGTTTTGGAGTCTTTGGAAGATCAGGGTGTTTGCTAGCTGTATCACCAGATCCTGTTACAGCACAAGAGACGAAGACTTTTTTGTTCATAAATTTATACTTTCTAACCTTCAGATTTTTATTTATTTAAAATCTAATGGTCAATTTTTTGATATATGCATAAAATGTTTTTGCCAAATTTATATCCAGTAAAAAAATCTATAATTATTGTAAAAGGTGTAAATACTTTATCCCACATAAAAATTTTAAAATTTGAAGGATAGGTCTCATTTTTAAAAAAAATTTTATTTAAATAATAAAGAGCATATCCTAAAATATCTAAAAATTGGATCTTAATAGCTTTAGCATTTTTAAATTTATTTTTTTTAAAAAAATTAATGTCATATCTTTTAAAATGTCCTACAGCTTTATCTAACTTACTATACATTTTTTGGTGAGCAGGGACTAATATCACCAAATATCCACCATTATTTAATTTTTTTAAAGCAGATTCTATTTCTAAAGTATCTTCTTTTATATGTTCCAAAACATTAAAATAAAGAATCGTATTAAATGTTTTATTAACGTCGGCAACAGATGATTTAATCACATTTATTTTTTTATCATCCTTAAAATTTTTTTTTAAAAGATTAAAACTATTGTCGTCCATATCTGTAAGTGTTATTGATTGAAAGTTTTTCATATAGGACTTTGTAAAGCTACCAAAACCTGCGCCAACTTCGAGAATATCATCTTTTAAAAATCTTTTAATTTTAGTAGTCACATATCTGATCCACCATTCAGCTTTATCGAAACGTTCTAGTGCTAACTCTGGGTATTCCTCAATCATTTTTGCTCAGAAAGTTCTTTTTTTATCTTATTTATAAATTCGTTTATTAACTTAGCATCATCTGGACTTAAATAGCTCTCCTTAGAAATTGCATTTTTCAACTCATCCCTTAATTTATTTTTGATACTTTCGACATTATCCTTAGATTTTAAATTTTGGAAATCATTATTGAATTGTTTTATTTTCATCCCAACAGTTAATTGAAATAGCAAAAAAATACATACAAACACAAATAAGGTTTTATAAACAAATATTTTCATTTTTTTCTATAAATTTCATATAACAATACTTCATTTAAAACAAACTTGTCTATTTTAGTAAAATTCATGGGTATTTCGTACTTATCATTAAAATTTTTATCAACCTCTGATATAAAATTTGTATAAATATAGTCAGCATTTTGAAAATCTTGACCTATTATTTTTATTTTCTTTCTTTGCTCTTTATCTAATAGTTTAAGACTTCTTTCCAAGGGTAAAAATCCCGCAACAGCAATTTTTATAATATTTTTATCTTTTTCTAAAAGCAAAATATCTTTAAGAAATTTTTTTCCAGACAAACCCCAATAATCAATTTCAAACTTTTCATGGACATTTTTTTTAAATAATTCATTAAAATATACGTTTTGATAAGGATGAAATATTACCATTTTATAAACAATAAATAATAAACTTAATATAACAAAACCAAAATTAAAATAATTTTTTAATTTAGATTTTAGGCTAATATCGAATTGATAGAAGGCGTAAGTTGCAATATAAATTAAAAAAATATTAATAAAATATATTTGTCTCCAGCCAGTATAAATAAGCACATTAAAAGCTATTAAATATAAAACAATAGATGAAATGCTAAATAATATGAATAAATCTTTTTTTTCATTAGTTCCTCTCCACAAATCATAATAGGGAACATTATTTTTTATATTTAAAAATTTAATAAAAAATCTTTTAAAAATTTTAAAATAACCAATAATAAATAAAATTGTATAAAGTATTGGAGTACTAATTAGAATCCAGGTAAAAATAAAATTGTATGGTACATAATTTGCATTAATATATTCTCCATCGAAGAATTGTTTTATTATTAGTGGATGATCAGAAAAAAATTGAAAGGTCACAATAAAATTTTCAAAAGGACCACTCCATAAATAAGGCCAAAATATAACTAAAAATAGATAATATAAAACTAAAAAAGTTAATATAGTTATTAGGTCTTTTGTATTTTTTTCATTCGAAAGAAAAGATAAAAAATAAAAAAAAATAAAAGCAATTGGAAGAAAAATTCCCAGTATCCTTTGAGAAGTGCTTAAAGCTGCAAATATAGAAAATATTATTATATTTTTGTAGTTTAATTTATCAAATGTTTTAAAACAAAAATATATTGCTATTGTAACTAGAGATAAAAAAATTAAATCTTTATTATTAAAAAAACTACTTCCATAAATTCTAGGAGAAAGTACAAAAAATAAAGTTCCAATTATTGAAACTTTATAGTTTGAAAATCTATTTAGTAACAACTTGTAAAAAAATATTGAAGAAATAAAAAATAGTAGAAAGTTTAAAAAGTGCTTTAAATAATAATAATTTTTAGAATCTTCAATCTGAAATATAACTTCCAAAAAGGCAACAGGTAAATCAAAAATAACTCCGTAGAAAGGATATTCTTCTGGTGTAAGTAGGCTTGGCCCATGAATTTTATTTAACTTTATATCAACTAAATTTTTAAGTTCATCGAACGGTAAAAAACTTAAAACATAACTTAACCAATAAAATCCACAAAATCTTCCATACTCCTCATCTATAGAAATTCCATAATCCTTAAAGGTAAATAATCCTACAAAAAAAAATATTGAAAATAATAAAAATGTAATTTGTTTTAAATTAATTTCTTGTTTTTGAACCATGATGAATTTAAAATATTTTACTTACTAACCGACTTATTAAGATTACACAAGCGCAAAACTTTTGTAAAAAGGTATTTATATGAAGTATTATTTATACTTTTTCGCTTACAATTTACTTTAATTTTGTATATAAAATTAAGAGACAGTCATTAATACTATTCTTATAAACAGATAAATAAATGAAAAATGTTAAAATTTTTGACACCACTTTAAGAGATGGCCAGCAATCTTCAGGAGCAAATTTAAGTTTAGCTGAAAAAGTAAAAATAGCAAAAATGTTAGATAAGTTAAACGTAGATATTATTGAAGCTGGTTTTCCAATTTCTTCAAAAAAAGAATTTGAATCTGTAAAAAAAATTTCAAAAATTTTAAAAAACGCCAAAGTTTGTAGTTTAGCAAGGCACAACAAAAGAGACATTGATCTTTGTATTGAGGCAATGAAATCTTCCAAAAACAAGAGGCTGCATTTATTTATAGCTACAAGCAATCTGCACATGAAATACAAACTAAATTTGAAACCCAAAGAAATTATCGAATTAGTCGAAAGTATGGTCAAATATTCTAGAAACAAAATTGATGACATAGAATGGTCTTGTGAAGATGGCACTAGAAGTGATCCAAATTTTATAATTAAATGTTTTGAAATAGCTGCAAAATATGGAGCAAGAACATTAAACATTGCTGATACAGTTGGATATTCAACCCCATTAGAAATGGATATTCTTGTTAAAAAAGTTTTAAAAAACACTAAAGGTATAGAAAAATGTAATTTATCTGTTCATTGTCACAATGACCTTGGAATGGGAACTTCTAACACTCTGCAATCTATTAAAGCTGGAGCAAATCAAGCTGAATGTACAATTAATGGCATTGGAGAAAGAGCAGGCAATGCACCTCTTGAAGAAGTTGTTATGGCTTTAAAAACAAGAAAAGATTTTTTTAATTGCAAAACACGAATAAATTCAAAGTTATTGAAAGAAAGTTCTGCTATTGTTTCAAAACTTACCAACTTATATATAAGTAAAAATAAGCCAATTGTAGGTGAAAATGCTTTTGCTCACGAAACCGGAATTCATCAACATGGAGTTTTGATCAAAAGAAAAACTTATGAAATAATGAACCCAAAAGATGTTGGGCAAAAAGAATCAAAAATAAATCTTGGATCCCAATCAGGATTAAAAGGAGTAAAATTTAAGTTAGACTATTATAAATTAAATTATAAAAATTTAAATTTAAAAGAATTCGTAAAGTTTTTTAAAAGTAAAGTGGAAAACTTAAAGGTTGTTGACAAGGAACTTCTAATAAAATTATTTAATGATTTTAAAGTTAAAAAAAATGAAAAAAATTAAAGTATGTGTAACGTGTGTTAATGGATTTTTAACTTACGATTTTATCAATTCATTAAAAAATCAAATAGACTTCAAGGTTAAGATAATTGGTATAGATATGAAAAATTACACAAAAGGAAAAATTATTTGTGATTCTTTTTATAAAGTTAGCGATCCCAAAGAAGAAAAAAGTTACATTAAAGACATTGTTAAGATTTATAATAAAGAAAAGTTTGATGTGATTTATCCACTTTCCGATATAGAAAATTATATTTTATTAAAAAACAAAAGTTTTCTCACATCCAAGAATGTAAAATTTCACTTACCTTCGGAAGACTATAAATTAGCAAAACTTTTATATAATAAATTTTTTTTTTTAGAATATTGTAAAAAAAATAATATTGACGTAGGAAATTTTTATTTAGTAAAAAATTATTTAGATGTTAAAAAAATTATTAACAAATACCCAAAAAAGAAATTTATATTAAAACCTCACCAAGGAAGTGGAACAAGAGATGTTTTTCTTTTAAATAATAAAATAAATAATAAAATTAAAATATTAGAATCTAGAAATTGCTATGAAATAAATTTGAAAATGCTAAAGCAGGTATATTCATTTCCCAAAAAAGGATACTGCATTTTAATGCCATTCTATACTGGAGATATGTTTGATATCGATTGCATTGCTCAAGATGGTAAAATAAAAGAATTTGCAATAAGAAAAAGAGAAATTAAAAATAGATTTATGTATTATTCTACTGGACATCGTTTAATTAAAAATACAAAAATAAAAAAATTAGTCTCTCAATTTGTTTCAAAATTAAATATAAGTGGTATTTGCGATTTTGATGTTATCAGTGATAATAACAAATTATACTTGTTAGAAGCTAGTTCTAGATTTAGTGGATCAGTTGGAGTTTGTACTTTAGGTGGACTTAATTTTCCAGCTCAAATGATTAGATATATTTTTAATATGAAAAAGAAAAAATATAACCTAAAATTTAATAAATCATTCAGGTCTTTTTTAGTATTAAAACAGATTGACGAAAATAAAAAAGATATATTATTAGATGATTATATACCTCATTACTCAAAACAACTATCTTATTAAATGTTTTCACAAAAATTTAAAATATCTAATTTTCCTATATCAAATAATTCTAAAGCTTTGGTAATAGCTGAGATTGGTGTTAATCATGAAGGCAATTTTCAAAAATGCTTACAACTTATTTCCGCTGCAAAAAAATCTAAAGCTGACATAGTTAAATTACAATTAATTAATCCGAATAAAAACTACGATCGAAACACCGCAGCATTTAAAATATTTAAAAAATCACAAATGTCCCATGAACAAATTTTCAATATTTATAAATTTTGTAATAAAATAAATATGAAAATTTTTTCTACTTTTGATAGGGAAAATTTTGAATTTTTCAAAAAAATAAAGCCAATTTGTTATAAAGTTTCTTCTAGCATTTTTTATGATTATTTTTTTATAAAAGATTTACTTAAAACTGGAAAACCTATTTTAATCTCCTCTGGAGTTTCAGATATAGATGATGTTGACTATCTACTTAATTTGCTATCAAAAAATACTAATAAAAAGATATCTTTACTACATTGCAGATCCCTGTATCCAACTTCTCCAAAAGATATAAATTTATCAAGAATAGAATATATTAAAAATAAATATAATATAATCACTGGTTTCTCAGATCACTCTCTTGGTATAGATGCTGTCGTAGCATCCATACATCACGGAGCTAAAATTATTGAAAAACATTTTACATTAGATAGTTCTAGAAAAGGATACGATCACCACATTTCTCTTGAGCCAAAAATTTTTAAATTAATGATTGAACGAATAAGAGCAAATGAAGAAATGATAGGAATGCACAACTTTTCTTTATATAGTAATATAATTGATGCTAATAAGATTAAAAAAA
>CAJQRF010000034.1 GCA_905612235.1 uncultured Pelagibacteraceae bacterium
ATTATATTGTGTTAGCTAGTTATGGTCACATAAGAGATTTGCCATCAAAAAATGGATCCGTTGATCCAGATAACAATTTTAAAATGCTTTGGGAAGTTGATAGTTTCTCAAAAAAATATTTAAAAGAAATTACTGAAGCAGCTAAAGAATCATCAAAAATAATATTAGCAACTGACCCAGATCGCGAAGGAGAAGCAATAGCTTGGCACGTAAAAGAGTATTTAAATGAAAAAAAACTTCTCAAAGACAAAGATGTAGAAAGAGTTGTTTTTAATGAAATAACAAAAAAAGCTGTAACTCATGGCATTGAGAATCCTAGACAAATTGAACCTCTACTTGTTGATGCTTACATGGCAAGAAGAGCTTTGGATTATTTAGTAGGTTTCAATATTTCGCCAATACTGTGGACTAAATTACCTGGCTCCAAATCTGCTGGAAGAGTTCAGTCGGTGGCTTTAAAATTAATTACTGAAAGAGAACATGAAATTGAACTTTTTAATCCTGTTGAATTTTGGACATTAAAAATAAATTTTAAAGATAATAATTCAAATATTTTAACATCAAATCTTTCCCATGTTAGTGGAAAAAAAGTTGGGAAGTTCTCTTTTAAAAATAAGAATGAAATTAATAAGGCTATAAATGAAATAAAAGAAAAAAAATTTTTTATTTCAGATATATCGACGAAAATTGTAAGTAGAAACCCTTCTGGTCCTTTTACTACATCTACACTTCAACAAGTTTCATCTGGAAGATTAGGTTTTGGAGCATCTAGAACAATGCAAATAGCACAAAGGCTTTACCAAGGTATTGATATAGAAGGTGAAGCAATCGGATTAATTACGTATATGAGAACTGATGGAACTAATATTTCTAAAGACGCTGTTTTAGTTTTTAGAGATTTTATTAAAAAAGAGTATGGCGATGAATATTTATCAAAAGATATATTAAATTATTCTGGTAAAAAGGCAAAAAATGCTCAAGAAGCACATGAAGCAATAAGACCTACTGACATTTCGAGATCACCAAATAATATAAAAAAATATCTTAGCTCTGATCAATATAAACTTTATGAATTAATTTGGAGTAGATCTCTTTCATCTCAAATGGAATCCGCTAAATTTGATAGAAATACTATTACCATTACATCAGAAAATAGTCACACTATTTTTAAAGCAAGTGGCTCTGTTATTAAATTTGATGGTTTTTTAAAAATCTTTAGAGATCAAAAAAAAGAAGATGAAGAAAATATATTGCCGAAAATGTCTAAAGGACCTGTTAACATAGAAGCTATTATAGATGAACAACATTTTACCCAGCCTCCCCCAAGGTATTCAGAAGCTAGTTTAGTGAAAAAATTAGAAGAACTGGGGATTGGAAGACCTTCTACATACGCAAGTATAATATCAGTGATTTCTACGAGAGGTTATGCGGAATCTATAAGTAAAAGATTTCATCCAACAGATAGAGGTAAATTAATATCAGCTTTTTTAGAAAAGTTATTTTCTAAATATGTAGATTATAATTTCACCGCAGGTTTAGAAAATCAACTTGATGACATTACTACTGGAAAAGAAAGTTGGGTTAAAGTTCTTGAAATGTTTTGGAAAGATTTTAATCAAAACGTATCAGATGTTAAGAAAAAGAGAACAAGAGAAGTTCTTGATTTATTAAATGATAGTTTAGGCAGTTTAATTTTTGAAAGAGATAAAAAAGGTGATATTGATAGAAAATGTTCGCTCTGTGAGAATGGATCTTTGAGTTTAAAAAACAGCTATCGTGGTGGTGCTTTTATAGGTTGTTCTAATTATCCTGAATGTAAATTTACAAGACCTTTATCTAAAGTAAAAGCAGCCCAACAATCTCAATTAGCTGAACCTAAACTAATAGGGAAACACGAAAATGGTAACGAGATGTTTTTAAAAAATGGAAGATTTGGACCTTATATTCAATACGAAGTTATACCAGAAATTGTTGCAGTAGAAGAAAAAAAAAAGAAAGGCAAAAAGAAGAAGATTGAAAAGCCAAATAATCTTAAAAATATTTCTATTCCCAAAGGAGTTTCACTTGAATCAATTGACCTCGATAGAGCAAAGTTTCTATGTTCATTACCAAAAAACTTAGGCATAAACCCTGACAATCAAAAAGAAATATTCTTAAATTCAGGAAGATTCGGTCCGTATCTAAAATGCGAAAATAAATCTGCTAGAATTGAAAATGTAGATGAAATATTTTCTATTGGATTAAACAGAGCAATTACACTTATAGCTGACGCAAAACCAGGAAGAATGTCTTCATTAATGATTAAAGATCTTGGCGAGCACCCAGAAGACAAAAAACCTGTTAGAATAATGAAAGGTCAATATGGACCATATATTAAATATAAATCATTAAATGCGACAATCCCTGAGGAAAAAGACCCTTCTGAAATAAATATGGAAGAAGCATTAATATTAATTGAGAAAAGGAAAGAATATGATACAAATAAAAAAAAAAAAAGGGGGGGGAGAAGTGCAAAAATTTAAAATAGTTTTAATAAGTTCAATAATTGTGCTATTTTCAACATTGTCTTTTGGTGAAGAAAAAGCTGACTGTTCGAAAATTAAAACAAACTCTGGCTCTGGTTGGCTTAAAAAAGCATTATGTAATAAAGGTTCTGATAAATTAGATGCTGATGGTAACTTTAAAAAAGGAACTTTCAATATAATGAAAAAATTTAAAAAGAATTAATGTCTATTAATGAGAAATTAAAAGATCTTAAAATTTTAATTCCCGATGCGCCTGATCCCGTGGGTGCATATGTTGCTTTCAAAATAATAAACAAAATAGCTTACATTTCAGGTCAGCTTCCTATTGATGAGAATGGAAAAATGATTAAAGGGAAAATTGGAAAAGATTTAAATATTGAGGATGGACAAAAGGCAGCAAAACTATGTGCAATAAATATTTTAGCTCAAATTAAAAAAGCGACAAACGGTGATTTGGAAAAAGTTAGAAATTGCATAAAAATTACTGGGTTTGTAAATTCCTCTGATGATTTTATTGACCAACCTAAAATAGTTAACCCGGCGTCTGAAATTCTATCAGGTTTATTTGGAGAAACGGGTAAACATGCTAGAGCAGCAGTTAGTGTAAATTCATTACCTTTAGGTGCTGCTGTAGAAATAGACGCTATTTTCGAAATTAATTAATATTGGGCCTACCGATTGAATAATATTTAATTTTTTTATTAAGCATTTCATTAAAATTATAAAGATTTCTCAAATCATAAATTCTAAAGTGATTATTTTTAATTATTTTTTTAAAATCAATTGATTTAAATTCATCCCATTCAGTATGTAAGATAACTAAATCTGCATTTATACATGCATCTTTTATATTATTTACAAATACACAATTTTTAAATCTGCTAAAATGATTTTTTTTTCCAGATGGCTCGTAATAGGATACTTTTGCACCTTTTTTTGACAAATATGGAATCATGCTCAGGCTTGTGGAGTCTCTCATGTCATCAGTGTTGGGTTTAAACGTTACACCTAGAAATGCAATTTTTTTATCTTTAATTTTTTTTCCAATAATTTTATCTATCCTTTTAACAAGTAATTTTTTTCTGTTCTGATTAGATTTAATGACAGATTTAACTAATGAAAGGTTTGTTTTAAATTTCTCTCCTGTAGAAACTAATCCCTTTGTATCTTTAGGAAAACAAGAGCCTCCGTACGCAGGTCCTGCTCTTAGAAATCTACTTCCTATTCTTAAATCACTACCCATGCCCAATGAAATATCTTCAATATTAATATTTGATTTTTCACATAAATTTGCAAGTTCATTAATAAAAGTAATTTTAGTAGCTAAAAATGCATTGGAAGCATACTTGATTAATTCAGCAGCTCGTCTAGTTGTTGTGAAAAATTTTGCACCCTTGTTTGTTAAAGGCTGATAAAGGTCTTTCATGATACTAAAAACTTTTTTGTTATCAGATCCTATTACTACTCTATCAGGGTATCTAAAATCTCTAATAGCCTCACCTTCTCTTAAAAACTCTGGATTTGACACTATAGAAAATCCTTTTTTTTTACTTTTTCTGAACATCAGTTCTATTTGATCGCCTGTACCAACAGGTACGGTTGATTTTGTAATCAATATTTTTTTTGATTTAGCGCACTGGATAACTTCTTTTACTACCTTAAATACATGACTTAGATCAACTGATTGAGAATTTTTTTTATTGGGTGTTCCTACACAAATAAAAATTATATCTGAATTATTTACCGCTTTAGACGTATCAGTGGTAAAAATTAATCTTCCAGCATTAAAATTTTTTTTAATAACTTCATCTAAGCCGGGTTCGTAAATTGGTGATTTGCCTTTGATTAAATTATTAACTTTATTTATATCTTTATCAACACATTGAACAATATTTCCAAGATCAGCAAAGCAGGTTCCACTCACTAATCCAACATATCCAGTTCCAATAACACAAAGTCTCATAGATTATTTATTTGTTTTTGATATTTCTAATCCCGAATTAATATAACCTTTAAGTGTTCCGCAGTCTAAATATTTTCCTTTAAAAATGTTTCCATAAAAATTATTTCCCTTATAAATTAAATTTCTAATTGCATCAGTTATGTGGATTTCTTTACCAGGAGCTGGCTTTAAATTCTTAATTTCATTAGTTATTTTTTTGGGCAAGATATATCTACCAATAATTGCATAATTTGACTGAGCAGTTTTGACTGAAGGTTTTTCTACTACA
>CAJQRF010000035.1 GCA_905612235.1 uncultured Pelagibacteraceae bacterium
AGGTTTTGTGAGATGTGGCGTTTCTCAAGGTCTACCAGGATTTTCTAATGCTGATGCATCAGGAAATTGGACTGGACTTGACGTTGATGTTTGTAGAGCCGTAGCTGCTGCTGTTCTTGGTGATGCTGGTAAAGTAAAATTTACTCCACTAAGTGCAAAAGAAAGATTTACTGCTTTAATATCTGGTGAGATTGATATCTTGTCAAGAAACACAACTTGGACACTTTCAAGAGATGCTGACATTGGTCTTACATTCGTTGGAGTTAACTTCTACGATGGTCAAGGTTTTATGGTTAGAAAAGACTCAGGAATTACTTCTACTAGCCAATTTAAAAATGGCATTTCTGCTTGCACTAACATCGGAACAACAACAGAACTTAACATGAGAGACTTCTTCGTTTCTAAAGGAATTTCTTATGAACCGGTAGCTTTTGAAAAAGCCGATGAAGTTGTTGCAGCATATGATGCTGGAAGATGTGATACATACACAACAGATAAATCAGGTTTAGCTGCTCAAAGAACTAAAATGAAAGACCCAGATGCACATATAGTGTTACCAGAAACGATTTCAAAAGAACCATTAGGTCCTGTTGTTCGTCAAGGTGATTCTGTTTGGGAAGACTTAGTTCGTTGGTCACTGTACGTAATGATCGAAGCTGAAGAATACGGTATTACTTCTACAAATGCTGATTCTATGAAAACTTCTGAAAACCCACAAATCAAAAGACTTGTTGGAGCAGAAGGTGAATTAGGAGCTGCTTTTGGATTAGATAATGAGTGGAGCCTAAGAATTATCAAGCAAGTTGGTAATTACGGCGAAAGCTATAAGCGTAATATCGCTGATACTGGTATATTACCTGACAGAGGTCCAAATCAATTGTGGACTAAAGGTGGTATTCTTTACGTAGCACCAGCAAGATAATATTACTTAAATTTAAAGAGAAAAGGGCTGGATTTATCCAGCCCTTTTTTTATACTGCTCTTTATATATGAAACGAGACAAAATATTACCTCAAGCAATTACCTTATTATTTATAGTCTTAATTTTTGGTTTTTTTACCATGAACGCTCAAATCAATATGGAGAACAGAGGTATTGAATTTGGTTTTGGTTTTTTAAAGCAAGAAGCTTCTTTTGATATACAATTTTCTTTAATTGATTATGATGGATCTCATTCTTACGCTAGAGCTTATTTAGTAGGTCTTTTAAACACTCTTTTAGTAGCTTTTATCGGCATTATTCTTTCGACGCTATTAGGAATTGTAGTTGGTATCGCACGCTTATCTCCAAATTATTTAATTAAAAAAACTGCTGCTTTTTATGTAGAATTTTTTAGAAATATTCCATTACTACTTCAAATTTTTTTTTGGTACTTTGCTGCGTTAAGAGCGTTACCAATGCCCGAGGATGCTAATTTATTATTAGGATCTTCATTTATGACTATCAAAGGTCTTTACACACCAGCGCCTGTTTGGGAAAATTTTGGTATATTTTTCACTACTTTAATTTTAGCTTTAATATTAATTTTCTTTGTAAATAGATACGCAAAAAAGAAACAAGAAGAAGAGGGCAGGCAACTTCCAAAGTTTCTTATTTCGTTAAGTATTTTTATTGGATTACCTTTGCTAACTTTTTTAGCAGGAGGTTTTGACTTATCTTTTAGCTTTCCTGAATTAAAACAACTTGCTAAAACTGCATACACTTATGAAGGTGGCATGGGTATACCACCCGAATTAATAGCACTAACTCTAGCGTTAACACTTTATACAGCAACATTTATAGCTGAGAACGTAAGAGCAGGAATTCAAGGCATTGGAAAAGGTCAAAAAGAAGCTGCTGCTTCGATAGGATTGACACCAACGCAAGTATTAAAACTAGTTATTATGCCTCAAGCTTTAAGAATTATAATTCCTCCTACAACAAATCAATATTTAAATTTAACAAAAAACTCTTCACTAGCTGCTGCAATAGCTTATCCAGATTTAGTTTTAGTATTTGCTGGCACTGCAATGATGCAAACAGGTAGGGCTATAGAAATTGTTGCAATTACAATGGCTACTTATTTAAGTATTAGTTTAGCAATTTCATTACTTATGAATTGGTACAACAAACGAATAGCAATAAAAGAAAAATAAAAAATGAAAAAAATTAATTTTTTAAAACCTGATAATAGAAATCTTTTACTATTTCTACCTGTAGGATTGTTATTTATTTTTTTAGGTATTATGGATTTTTTTCTAAATAATTTTTTAGATAAAAATATAACGTTCTTTTTACCAAGAATTATTAATTTTTTTACACCACTAATATTTGGAGTAATAGGATTTCATCTAATTAGAATTGAATTTTCAGGTATAAAAAATTTAGATCTTCTTAACAAGAATGTTAACACAAATAATTTTAATGCAGCATTAAGTTTATTTATAATTTTTCTTTTAATATTTTGTATTCCACCCTTATTAAATTGGTTCATTTTTGATGCCAATATATCAGGTAATACTAAAGAAGCTTGCACAGGCAGTGGAGCGTGCTGGGTTTATATTAAAGTGTGGTTTAATCGTTTTATGTACGGAATGTATCCAAACGCTGAACAATGGCGAGTTAACTTTTCTTTTGCTATCGTTATAGCTTTCGCTGGCATTGGTTTTTTTATGCCCACAAAATATAGAAAATATTTAACTCTTTATTACACAATCTTTTTACCAATTATTTCATTTTTCCTTATATATTACTTAATCTCTGGTGGGTCTTTTGGATTAGTATGGGTTGAAACAGGCGCATGGGGAGGCTTATCATTAACATTTATAGTTTCATTCTTTTGTTTAATATTTTGTTTTCCAATAGGTATGATGTTGGCTTTGGGAAGAAGATCAGGTTTACCAGTAATTAAATATTCATCATTAGGATTTATTGAATTTTGGCGTGGCGTTCCACTTATTACAGTTTTGTTTATGTCTGCAGTTATGTTTCCAATGTTTTTGCCTGACGGAACATATATGGATAAATTAATTAGAGTTATTATAGCAATTACTTTGTTTGAGGCTGCGTATGTAGCTGAAGTTATAAGAGGAGGATTACAAGCTCTTCCTAGAGGGCAATACGATGCTGCAAAATCTTTAGGAATGGGTTATTGGAAGTTACATTTATTAGTGATACTTCCACAAGCTTTAAAATTAGTAATACCTGGAATAGCAAACACTTTTCTTGCTTTAGTAAAGGACACGCCCCTTATTTTTGTTGTTGGCCTATTAGAATTAGCTGGAATGTTAGGTTTAGCAAAAACTAATCCTGAATGGTTAGGTTTTTCAATGGAAGGTTATGTTTTTGCAGCTATAATATTCTGGATTATTTGTTATTCTATGAGTAGATATAGTCAAAATTTAGAATTAAAATACAAAACAGATAGATAAAATTATGTCAGAAAAAATTATACAGATGCAAAAAGTCAATAAGTGGTTTGATGATTTTCACGTATTAAAAGATATTAATTTAGAGGTTAAATCTAAGCAAAAAATTGTAGTTTGTGGTCCATCAGGTTCTGGTAAATCAACTTTGATAAGATGTATTAATAGATTAGAAGAGCATCAAAAAGGAAACATAATTGTTGATGGAATTGAACTTTCAGAAAATACAAAAAACATAGAAAAAGTTAGAGCAGAAGTAGGGATGGTTTTTCAACAATTTAATTTATTTCCGCACTTGTCTATACTTGATAATTGCTCATTGGCACCAATATGGGTAAAAAAAATGGCAAAAAAAGACGCTGAAGAGTTAGCAATGAAACAGCTAGAACAAGTTCAAATTGCCGATCAGGCAAAAAAATTCCCAGGTCAGCTATCAGGTGGCCAACAACAAAGATCAGCTATTGCCCGCGCCTTATGTATGGAGCCAAAAATTATGCTTTTTGATGAACCAACATCCGCTTTAGATCCTGAAATGATCAAAGAAGTTCTTGATGCAATGGTAAATTTAGCCAAGGGAGGTATGACCATGATTGTTGTCACCCATGAAATGGGTTTTGCAAAAGAAGTAGCGGATGAAGTAATTTTTATGGATGAGGGTATAATTGTAGAAAAACAACCTACCAAAGATTTTTTTGCAAATCCAAAAAATGATAGAACTAAGCTTTTCTTAAGTCAAATATTATAGTACATAACTCGTAATGTTTAAAAAATATAAAATTATGTTGATAGTAATTTTAATTACTTTCCTTTCCTCTTTTTCTTCTTCTGCACATGTTAATCACTATAAAGATTTAAATAAAATTGAATTTGATATTTATAGAAACAACAAACTAATAGGCTATCATATTTTTTCTTTTAATAGGCAAGATGGACTTTTAGAAGTAAAAAGTGAGATAAAATTTGAAATAAAAAAGCTAGGAGTAGTTTTCTATGATTATCAAGTTATTGGTACAGAAGTGTATAAAGATGATGATTTAATTAAATTTAATTCAAAAACTAATAAAAATGGAAAATCTAGGTATGTTAATATTGAATTTGAAAATGGTGAGTTAGTCGTAGATGGATCCTCATACAAAGGGAAAGTTCCAGTCGATTATTTAATAGGAACATGGTGGAATCACAGTTTAATTAAAGCTCCAGCCCAAATCAGCGCCGTATCTGGTAGAATAATTAAACAAAAAGTTAATTTTATAGGCAATGAAACTATAAATTATGATGGAAAGCAAATTAACGCTCTTCACTTCAACTTTTCTTCAACAGATTCTGCCCTTAAAAAAAATAAAAAACTGAATACTGATGTTTGGTATGATAAAAAAACATTAAATTGGGTTAAAGCGTCTTTTAAAAAAAAAGGTAATTGGGAATATAGATTATCTACAATAAAATAACCTTCTAATTTATAAATTCCATGATAAATTTTATTATTTATGTCAAGTGTTAGATAAATTTTATTAATTATAACTCGTGATATTTGCTATTATTTTCAGCATAAAATATGTTTTTTTTTTAAAATATTAGTTGTATTAAACCAATTCTTAATGTTTAATATTAACTTTATTACACCTAATTTAATTCAAGAGGGGAAATTATGGATAGCAACTTCAATAGTCATTTAGGCTCAAAGCTTAGAATGAGAAGACTTGCTTTAGGTCTTACTCAAACTAAAGTAGCTCAAGCAATTAACGTAACTTTTCAACAAATCCAAAAATATGAAAAAGGAACTAATGGAATTAGTTCACTTAGAATTATGCAATTATCAACTTTTTTAAAAGTTCCAGTTGTGTATTTTTTTGAAGACTATCCAGAGTATCAAAATCAACCAGTGCAAACTGGTGAAAATCAAATAGAAGATCTTAATTATTCTTTTTTAGCTAAATTATTTACTGATCTGACCACAACACAACAAGAGAAAATATTTCAAATCTTAAGAAATACAAGAAACTTAGATAAAACTGGAACATAATTTTTTTAACTTATTCAGTTAGTCTGTGATTTTGATTTTTTGGCTCCTCGGGCAGGACTCGAACCTGCGACCAATTGATTAACAGTCAACTGCTCTACCAACTGAGCTACCGAGGAATAATTAATTCATTCAATATTTATTTTATTTTTATCCTTATGTCAAAGCAACACTGACTTTATTTAACTAAGAATAAATAATAATTTTAAAGCTATTAACAAGCTGAATTTTAAAATTGAAATTATTTTGGAGGCCACGCCCAGAATCGAACTGGGATGGAAGGATTTGCAATCCTCTGCGTAACCATTCCGCCACGTGGCCAATTAGCTCTACGAGGATCAGTTCTCGCATAACTCTTAGACTTTTACACTTTACACATTATTTCTACAAGTATGAAAGTAGTAATAAAAATTAATGAAAGTAAGCCAGTACTTCCCAGGATTTATTATTATTTCAAGTTAAAGCTATTAATAATTTAAAAAGCTAGGGAAGCTTCCATCATAAAAGTGTTTTCGTGGCCTGAATTTTTATTAATTTTTCTTAGTATTTTTCCATTTACATTCCAACTATCAGCAAAATTAAAATCGAATCCCATGCCAAGCTTATATAATTCTGATGCATCCTTTTTAGCTTTATATGTATAAGTTGACGATGGATCTGATAGATAATATGCAACAGCTTCTGAGCTATCACTTTTATCTGAAGCAAATTCAAGTAGGGCGCCTGGGTTAAAAGTATTTCCATTTTTTAATTCTATTTGGTAATTCATTGAAGTTCCTATAGAAATTATTGATGTTGTTATATGTTGATCTTTAAAATGTGCCGCTGAATCATTTGCATTTTCTGAATATTCATAAAGTTTAGTACGAGCCTCTTGAATTCGACTATAATAGGTGCTTGTTAATTGATTTAAACTTTTTCTTACAGCAAAGTTTAAAACTCCATAAATTTGATCTCCTGTGCGAGATCCAGTAATTGTGTTTGTAGCACTTCTTGATTCTTTGCGTGTTAAATCATTACTAAGATGACCTCCACCTAAAACAAGATCTATAGAATTATTATTTGAACTTCTCCAACTGGTATATGTAGTTATGTTTTGTGATCTTATTTTTACTTTAGTGCCACGATTGTTGATATCTGTATTATCATGACCTTCACGATAAGCAATTCCTAAAATAGCATTTTGACTGATTGCCTTATCAATTCCAAAAGTTAAACTATCACTATCTGATTTTCTACCTAACGACCCAATTTTAAACTGCCGTTCACTAATAGTGATGCTTCCAGCTGTCCAAGGAGACCAAGTATTATCAATTTCAGTATACTCAGTTGTTGTAGGATCTTCTGACACAATCTCTTCGTCCGAATACATATATGTTGTAATAGGTAAAAAAGCCATCAAAGGATACTGATTTTCGTTATCTAATTTAGAAAATAATTTTATATAATATTCATAGCTATAAGTTTTATTAAAATTTATATCCCACTTTTTTAAAATATGTGGATATTCTTTTTCTATTATACGTAAATCAAATTTTACTACATTGTAATCAGTTTGATTTGTTTCTTTATTTTTATTTCTGCGTTTAATTTTTTTTCTTGGTTGGTTAATTCTGCTTAGCACAGGTTCTATAGATGAATCTATAATTCTATTTGAAGCTTCAATTTGAGCTTTGATCATAGTCTTTAATTCAACATCAAAGATAGTAAATCCAGCTGTACTTTCTGTAGAAGTGATAGTTAATGTTGTTGTAGCTTCAATAGTTGCTGTGCCACCCATCCCTCCATATTCTACTACATAATAATCAACTCTATTTTCTTCACCACATGGAAAGTCATTCCATGTACCGTTAGCATATAAATGTAAACAATCCTCTTGACCGACCGTACCAGCAGATCCATAATCATTTGGTTCATCATCATCCCAATTACCAGCATATGATGAGAGTGAAGCATCTACCGCACAACTATCTCGAGCGTCAGTACCATGCCCAGCGACTGCTACTTGGCAATGGAAAATTTTTTCAGCTTCAGGACCTGTTATCCACCGCCAAGTACCTTCAGCAGAATCATCTGATTCGGTTGTAGAGTTTGCGTAGCTATCAGAACCTGCTGCCCAAATATTTTGGGCTACTTTGCCGCTGACAAAAGTATTTTCGGTAGCGTCTGTAATAGTAACAAGATACCCTGTCAATCCATTGTAAGTTTTAGATGCAGCTCCAGTTTTGGCATCTGGCCAATCTTTATTTGTGTGAGTTACAAGTTCATAATAATGTCCATTGCTTTTATTATAAGACGCACCTGTTGGAGTTGCTGATACCGATATACTAACGGAAGAAGTACTACCATCTCCTTTGTATGATAATGTAGCTAGTGCAGTATTAACCTCAGCTTGAGATCCTTCAAAACCTATTCCATCTGAAGCATTTATAGAATTGCCAGCACAATCCGAAGGTTCACTTGTAGAATCAGCTGTGTACCCACAGTAACCAGTTCTTTGTTCCAACCCAGCGTAAGTAAGTATTTTTATACTTCCAGCAGTACCAGTCACAACAACAAATACATCAGTTGAAAATCCGCTGACCGCAGGAGTAGTTCCCGAATTAGAAACTAAAACAAAGCCTGTAGTATCAGCAGTAAGAGTAGAGGGAAAACTGATTGAAGCTCCATAAGCTTTAACAGAGAAAAATAGACAGAAAATATATATAGTTAATTTTTTAAAAAGCATTTATCACTCAATAAACAACAATTAAATTTACTTTATTATGTTATTTCATATTAAACAATAACTTACATTTTAAACTAACAACTTTTTACTTTGGAAGAGGGGGACCTTGTTAGCATTTCAGTAAAAATTTATACTGAGCTTGAACTCTGTCTGGAAAAAAATTAAACTTATATAAGATGCAAAATTCAAATTACAACCACAATAAAATAGAAGAAAAGATATATAAATATTGGGAAAAAAATAAATTTTTTCAACCAAAGAAGAATAAAAAAAAACACTTTTCTATAGTTATACCTCCTCCTAACGTTACTGGAAGTTTACATATGGGTCATGCCCTGAATAGTTCTTTGCAAGATTTGCTTGTTAGATTTTATAGAATGAACGACCATGAAACCTTATGGCAACCCGGCACTGACCACGCCGGTATTGCTACGCAAGCTGTTGTTGAAAGGCAGTTATTAAAAAAAAACATTAAAAGAAATCAACTAGGTAGAGAAAAATTTATTAAAGAAGTATGGAAGTGGAAAAAAAAGTCTGGAGACAAAATAATAACACAACTTAAAAAGTTAGGATGTTCATGTGATTGGTCAAGAAATAGATTTACTATGGATGATGATTTGTCAAAAGCAGTTACAAAAACATTTGTTCAGCTATTTAAAGAAAAATTAATATATAAAGATACAAAGTTAGTTAATTGGGACACAAAATTAGAAACAGCAATATCAGATCTTGAGGTTGAACAAAGGGAAGTTCAATCAAATATATATTATATAAAATATAAAATACTTCGAGAAAATGAATTTATCACAATAGCTACTACTAGACCTGAAACTTTAATTGGTGATGTTGCTGTAGCTGTAAATCCTAAAGATTCAAGATATGAAAATTTAATAGGTAAAATTGCTATAGTTCCTATTATTGATAGAGAAGTAAAAATAATATCAGATAATTATGTGTCAATAGAACAAGGTTCAGGAGCATTAAAGGTTACCCCGGCTCATGATTTTAACGACTTTGATATTGGAAAAAGGCACAATTTAGATCCTATAAATATTTTTGAAAAAAATGGAAAATTAAATAAAAATGCTCCCAAGCAATATATTGGTTTAGATAGATTTGATGCAAGAAATGAAATCATTAAAGATCTTAAGGAAATAGGTGCTTTAGAAAAAATCGAAAACGTAAAAAATGTTGTTCCTTACGGCGACAGATCTAATTCAATAATTGAACCATTATTAACTGAACAATGGTTTGCTGACGCAAAATTTTTATCTAAAAAAGCAATTACCAATGTAAAAAATAAAAAAACAAATTTTTTTCCAAGCAACTGGTCAAAAACATATTTTCAGTGGATGAATAATATTGAACCTTGGTGCATCTCTAGACAGTTGTGGTGGGGACATAGGATTCCAGCTTGGTATACTAAAGACAAAAAAGTATTTGTAGCAGAAAGTGAATTGGAAGCAAAAAGTCAAGCTAGAAAATACTACAAAAAAAACGTGGAATTAAAAAGAGATGAAGATGTTTTGGATACTTGGTTTTCATCTGCACTTTGGCCCTTTGCTACTTTTGGCTGGCCAAAAAAAACTTATGAATTAAAAAGATTTTATCCTACTTCTATCCTTGTAACAGGATTTGATATTATCTTCTTTTGGGTTGCCAGAATGATGATGATGGGAAACCATCTTTTAAAAAAAACTCCTTTTTCAAAAGTTTATGTTCATGCTTTAGTTAGAGATGAAAAAGGGCAAAAAATGTCTAAATCAAAAGGTAATGTAATAGATCCTTTAAACTTAATAGACAAATATGGAGCTGACTCTTTAAGATTTACTTTAATATCTATGGCTGCACCAGGCAGAGACGTTAAACTCTCTGAGGATCGGATCAAAGGGTACAGAAACTTTTTAAATAAAATTTGGAACTCAAATAAATTTTCTCAATTAAATAAATGTAAATTTAACAAAAAATTTAAAATTAAAAGTGCAAAACTTGATTTTAATAAATGGATATACTTTGAATTAGTTAAAACGCAAATTTTAGCAAAAAAACATATCGCTAATTATAGATTTGATGAAGCGGCCAAAATAATTTATCAATTTGTTTGGCATTATTATTGTGATTGGTATTTAGAATTTTTAAAGCCAGTATTTGATGCAAAAGAAAAAAAAAATCTAGCTGAAGTGCGTGCCTTTGCTTCTTATATACAGTCATATATTTTAGTAATGTTACATCCTTTCATCCCATTTTTTACAGAACATATTTGGTTAAATTTAAAATTAGATAAACACTATAAATCACCTCTTATGTATAAAAATTGGGATTTGACTTATAAACCCAATTTAAATTTCAAAAGAAGTTATCAAAAAATTGATTGGTTGATTAAATTAATTACCAATATTCGGTCAACAAAGGTAGATTTAGATGTGCCACCTGGATCATTTATTGATATGTCTATTTGTGATCTTAGCAAGAATAAACAAGATATAATTTTTAAAAACCTAAACGTTTTTAGAAGAATTGCCAGAGTTATTAATGTACATTCATCTAAGATCACCAAAAAAAGGTGTTAATATTATAGTTGGTGTTGAAAGTGTTACCTTATTCTTTGATAAAGATGTTAATTTATCTGAGCAAATTTTAAAAATTTCCAATAAAATTAAAAATTTGGACAGTAAGGTTTTAATACTTGTTAAAAAATTAGAAAATAAATCATTTATAAAAAACGCACCGAAGAGTATTGTTCAAAAGGAAAAAAATTCATTAACACAATATAATACAGAGCTTAAGAAGTTAAATAGCATTTTTAATAGTATTAAAAATTAAATATTTATCTAAAAATTAATTTATGAAGAAAATAGTAATTATTGATTATTGGTGCATAAAGACTTTAAATCTTGCTAGAGTTACAGAAGTTGAATAGTATATTAAATAGTATTAAAAATTAATTATGAAATTTGATAAATCTAAATTACCCAGCAGGCATGTTTCTGTAGGTGTTAAAAGTGCTCCTCACAGATCGATGTATTACGCAATGGGTTTAAAAAAAGAAGATATTGAGAAACCTTTTGTTGGAGTGGCAACAACATGGAATGAAGCTGCGCCTTGTAATATAACTTTGTCGAGACAAGCTCAATCAGCCAAAAAAGGTGTTAAGTTAGCTGGAGGAACACCAAGAGAGTTTACAACTATTACTGTAACGGATGGTATTGCCATGGGCCATGCCGGCATGAAAGCCTCTTTAGTTAGCAGAGAAGTGATCGCTGATTCAGTTGAGCTTACTATGAGAGGTCACTGCTATGATGCTCTAGTTGGATTAGCTGGATGTGATAAGTCGTTACCTGGATTAATGATGGTTATGATTCGATTAAACGTACCTTCAGTTTTTATTTATGGAGGGTCAATATTACCAGGAAATTTTAAAGGTAAAGATGTAACAATAGTTGATGTATTTGAAGGTGTTGGAAAGTATTCTACTGGATCAATGTCCAAAAAAGATTTAGATGAATTAGAAACTTTAGCATGTCCATCAGCTGGATCTTGTGGAGGTCAATTTACAGCAAATACAATGGCGTGTGTTTCTGAAGCCATAGGATTAGCATTACCAGGTTCAGCCGGAACACCAGCAGTTTATGAAGAAAGAGATAAATTTGCTATTTCGAGTGGGGAGGCGGTAATGAATTTACTAAAGAATAATATAAGACCCAGAGATATTGTTACAAAAAAATCATTAGAAAATGCAGCTGTTATAGTTGCTGCTTCTGGCGGTTCAACAAATGCTGCCTTGCACTTACCAGCTATAGCTAACGAAGCTGGAATTGATTTTACTTTAGAAGATGTAACAAACATATCTAAAAAAACACCATATATAGCTGATCTAAAACCGGGTGGAAAATTTGTTGCAAAAGATTTGTATGAAATTGGAGGTGTTCCAATTTTAATTAAATCTTTATTAGACGGTGGTTTTTTACATGGAGACTGTTTAACAGTTACAGGCAAAACATTAGCTGAAAACCATAAGAATATAAAATTTCCAACTAATCAAAAAGTTATTTACCCAACCTCAAAACCTTTAAGTCCCACTGGAGGATTTGCAGGCTTAAAAGGAAATTTAGCACCAGACGGAGCTATAGTTAAAATAGCTGGAATGAAAAGAAAAAATTTTGAGGGTAAAGCTAAATGTTTTGATAATGAGGTGGAGGCATTAAATGCTGTTCTTGATAAAAAAATTAAAACTGGAGATGTGGTTGTAATAAGATACGAAGGTCCTCGAGGAAGCCCCGGCATGCCTGAAATGTTATCAACGACGGGCGCTATATATGGACAAGGACTCGGTGAAGAAGTTGCTCTAATTACTGATGGACGCTTCTCAGGAGGAACTCATGGTTTTTCTATAGGTCACGTTGGACCGGAGGCTGCTGTAGGCGGCCCCATAGGTCTATTGAAAGATGGCGATACAATCATAATAGACATAGAAAAAGGAATATTGAATGTTGATATATCTGAAGATGAGATGAAATTTCGAAAAGAAAAATGGAAACCAAAAGTTACAGAATATACATCAGGAACTCTATGGAAATACTCTCAGTCAGTTGGCCCTGCATTTAAAGGTGCAGTTACTCACCCTGGTGGATTTAAAGAAAAAAAGTGCTACGCAGATATTTAAAAAATGAAAATTAGACCTATTATTTTATGTGGTGGGTCAGGTACAAGACTTTGGTCAAATTCAAAAATTAATCAACCAAAACAATTTATTGATTTTGGAGGCTGGACCTTGTTTGAAAAAACAATTAGTAGAATAAAAAGCCCAATATATGATCATCCTATAATAAGCACCAACATAAAATATTTAAAGGAAATTAAAAAAATTTTAAAAATAAATAAGGTTAAAAAATATAAAATATTACTCGAACCATCTAAAAAAAATACTGCACCAGCAATTTTATCTTCAGCTTTATTGGACGACATACCAACTGACCAAGCATTAATTTTTTTCCCTGCAGATCATTTGATAGAAAATGAAATTTTTTTTAATAAAGTTGTAAAAAAAAATACAAAAAATTTAAATGAAAATAACTTATTTTTATTTGGTATTAAACCAACTTCCCCATCAAGTGAATACGGATATTTGTTAACTAAAAAGATTAAAGGAAATCTCAATAAAGTAACAAAATTTATTGAAAAACCCATATCAACTAAAGCTAAAAAGATTATAAAAAATAATGGATATTGGAATTCAGGAATGTTTTTTGCAAGAAAAGATTCAATTATAAATAATTTTAAAAAACATCAATTAACTATGTATAATTATTGCCATAATTCTCTAATGAAATCTATTATTAAAAATAAAGTCTATTACTTAGATAAAACGTATTTTAATAAAGTTAAGGCTATTTCATTTGATTATGCAATTTTAGAAAAAGCAAAGCAAATTAATAGTATTAATTTAAGTATTTCCTGGTCTGATCTTGGAAGTTGGAGAGAAATATCTAAGATTTATTATAAAAATATTAAGAAATTTTATAGTAAAAAAAATGTAACAATTAGACCTTGGGGTAAATATGTTAATTTGTTTGGTGGTAAAAATTTTTTAGTAAAAGAATTAACAATAAACTCAAATTCCTCTATAAGTCTACAAAAACACTTTCACAGATCAGAACATTGGTTAATTACGAAAGGAAAACCTAAAATAACAGTCAATGAAAATAAATTTTTTAGCTCCATAAATACCTCTGTTTTCATTCCTACTGGCGCTAAACACCGTATTGAAAATTTTTATAAAACCCCAGTAAAAATTCTTGAAATTCAAACAGGTTTAATACTTAAAGAAAAAGACATTGTAAGATTTAAAGATATTTATAATAGAAGTTAAATAAAAGTGCACTCTAGCGGCACATGATCAGAAGGTTTTATTCTACCTCTTTCTTTCTTATATATTTCAACTTTTTTAACATGATTAATTAAAAAATTTGAAATTAAAAATAGATCTATTCTTAATCCGTTATTTTTTTGCCAAGATCCTTGGGTGTAATCCCAAAAAGTATAATTTTCTTCTTTCTTATTAAAATTTCTAAAAATATCGTTAAGTCCAAGATTTATAATTTCTCGGTATTTTTTTCTAATTTCAATTCTGAATAAGGCGTCATTTAAATATTTTTCAGGTGTATGAACGTCTATTTCTTCAGGTATAATATTAAAATCACCTGCTATTATTAATAATTCATCATTTTTTTCTATTTTTTTAATATATTTAATTAATAAGTCTAACCATTTAATTTTATAAAAATATTTTTCAGTATCAACAGGATTACCATTTGGAACATATACATTTATTAAATTAACGTTCTTATTTTTTATTTTTATTTTGGTAGTTATTATTCTTGATTGTTTAATTTTATCTCCAGGCAAAGATGTATTTATTTCCTTAAGTCTTTTTTTTGAAATAATTGAAACTCCATTATAACTTTTTTGCCCATGCACGTAAGAAAAATAGCCTAAATCTTTAAATTCACCATATGGAAAATTTTTTTCTTCAGTTTTAATTTCTTGCAAAAGTAGTATATCGGGTGAATTTTTGTTAATATATTTTTTGATATTTTCTATTCTAGCTCTTACTGAATTTACGTTCCATGAAATGATCTTCATTAAAATGAGAAAGAGACTCCACAACCACAGGAAGATTTAGTTTTAGGATTTGATATTTTAAATGAATTTCCAATTAATTCCTCAGAGAAGTCCACCTCTGAGCCTTTAAGCATATCTAAGGAAGATTTATCTATAACTATATTGTTATGTTTTAAATCTTCATCATTAGTAATGTTATCAAATGTAAAATCATATTTGAACCCAGAACATCCTCCACCTTTTACAGCAATTCTAAAAAAAGTTCCTTTCGGCTTGTTTATTAAAAGCTGGCCTATTTTTTCCACAGCTTTATTACTAAAATTTATTTCTTTAATCATTTTTATTATATTGTTGTAATATAAACCTCTTAATTAAGTTATGCAAAAAAATTATAAAGAAAATCATCTTAAATCATACGCTGTAAAATCTATTAATAGCAATGGTAGAATATTTCAAGAATTTGAAAATTCATTCAGAACTCCATATCAGCGAGATAGAGATAGAATAATTCATTCGTCATCATTCAGAAGACTTAAGCATAAAACCCAAGTTTTTGTTAACACTGAAGGAGATCATTACAGAACAAGATTGACACACTCAATGGAAGTAGCTCAAATTTCAAGGACATTAGCAAGATCACTTGGCTTAAATGAAGATTTGTGTGAAACTTTGAGTTTGGCTCATGATATGGGCCACACTCCTTTTGGTCATGCTGGAGAAGATGTTTTAAGTGCATGCATGCGCTCATACGGTGGTTTTGACCATAATATACAAACTTTAAGAATTGTAACTATGCTAGAAAATAAGTACTACAAATTTAATGGTTTAAACTTAACTATCGAGACACTGGATGGTTTAATAAAGCATAACGGTCCTGTTAAAAACATATTACACCATGAAAAAATCTTAAAAAAAAATTTATTCAAAAACAAAATTATTTTTAATCGATTCCCATCATTAGAATCTCAAGTTGCTTCAATCTCTGATGACATAGCTTATAATAATCATGATTTAGAGGATGGTTTGAGAGCAGATTTATTTACAATTCAAGATATAAGTTCTATCCCTTATATTGCTAACATAATTAAAAAACATATGAAAAATTTGAAAAGATACAGAAGAGAAGTGATAATCAGTCAAATTGTAAGAGATTTAATTAATTTAATGGTAATGGATGTAATTGATACAACAAATAAAAATTTATTATTAATTAAACCTATATCAATTAATGATATCTATAATCAAAAAAAATGTGCAGTTGATTTTTCTTCAAAGATGAAAAAAACTGATAAACATATTAAGTTATTCTTAAAAGAAAACATGTACAATCATAAAAAGGTAATTCTTAACACCAACAAAGGTAAAAAAGTATTAAGTGATTTATTTAAGCATTTAATTAAAAAACCTAAAAATTATATTAGAAGAGATTTGTTTAAAAATGAGAAAAGTGAAAGAGTAGTAGCTGATTTTATAGCTGGCATGACTGATAGATTTGCAATTAACTTACATAAAAAAATAATATGAATTTATTTATAGATTATCAAACTAAAATATTAAAACTTTTAAAAAAACTTGAATCAAAAGAAATAATAAAAATACCTAAAAAAATTAACAGTATTACAATTGAGCTTCCACCAAAAAACCAAGAAGCGCATATATCTTGCAATGCAGCGATGCTTTTAGCTAAAGAGAATAACCAAAAACCAATTGAAGTTGCCAAAATATTAGTCAAACACTTTACTAAAGATTTTAAGGAATTCAATTCAGTTGAAATAGCTGGTCCAGGATTTTTAAATATATCTTTTAATCAAAAATTCTGGAAAAATTATTTAAACCAAGTAATTAAACTTAATACAAAATATGGCTCAAATAAATTAAAGAAAAAAAAATATAATATAGAGTTTGTATCAGCAAATCCTACTGGACCATTACATGTTGGCCATTGCAGAGGTGCAGTTTTAGGCGATACACTTGCAAATATTTTTACTTTTAATGGAAACAATGTTACTAAAGAATATTATGTGAATGATTATGGTGGACAAATTAAAATATTTGTTAATTCTGTTTATTATAGAATTTTGGAAATAATTAAAAATGAACCATTTCCTTCAAATCTTGAACTTTATCCAGGAGATTATATTATTGATATTGCAAAAGAAGTAATAAAAAGTAAATCAATTAAAGATTTTTCTAATCTTAAAAAAATATTTAATCTACTTTCAAAAAAATCGATTTCATTATCGATGAAGATAATTGAAAATAATTTAAAAATGCTGGGTATTAAACATGATAACTTCGTTTATGAATCTAATTTGGTTAAAAATAATCTTGTTAATAATGTTATTAAAAAATTAAAGGTTAAAAATTATGTATATAATGGTAAATTAGATGTTCCTAAGGGTGAGCAAACTAAAGAATGGAAACAAAGAGATCAATTATTATTTAGATCTAGTCTATTTGGCGACGATACAGATAGACCTTTACAAAAAATTGACGGTTCCTGGACTTACTTTGCCGGTGATATGGCGTATCATTCAAATAAAATTTCAAGAAAATTCGATATTTTAATTAATATATTAGGCGCTGATCACGCCGGTTATACAAAGCGAATAATTTCTGTAACTAAAGCTATTTCAAATAATAAAGTCGATTTAATCTGTAAGGTATCACAATTAGTAAAACTTTTTAAAAATGGCGAACCGTTTAAAATGTCCAAAAGAAAAGGAGATTATATTACAATTGAAGATTTAATTAATGAAGTTGGTGCGGATGCGACAAGATTTATAATGCTAAACAGAAGCAACGATGTTGAGTTCGATTTTGATTTTAAGAAAGTTACAGAAAAATCAAAGGATAATCCAGTATTTTATGTTCAGTATGCCTATGCAAGAATAAATTCAGTTTTTAGATCACTCAAGGTTAATTTAAAAAGCAATTTAAAAATTAACAATGAAAAATATTTACTTAACAATCATGAATTAGAAATTTTAAAAAAGATTGCAGAATGGCCCAAATGTATTAATCTGTCTTTATCCAAACTTGAACCACATAGAATACCATTTTATCTTTACGAATTGGCAACACTATTTCATTCATACTGGACTCTAGGTAATGTTAATAAAGAATATAGATTTATTAATGAAGAAAAAAATTTAACTAGATTGGCACTTTTGCAGGCAGTATCTATAGTTATTAAAAATGGCATGACTATTTTAGGCGTCTCAACCCCGGAAAAAATGTGATGTTTTATAAAAAAAAAAATATTTTTTTTATAGTTATTATGTTTACTTTTTTTTTTCTTGTATCAAATTATTATTTTTCAGAAAATAATGTTATTTATACTAACAAATCAAGATCTAATTACATAAATAATAGCACTAACGATATTAATAATTTACCAATACTAAAAAATAACACGTATGATTCTATTTATTATATTAACGATTTAGATAATTTTAAAAAAAAAAGAAAGAAGAGATTTTGGGAAAGTCTAATTAGTAATTTTAATGAATAGAAAAGCTATAATTTTTGGCGTAAAAGGATATAAATTATCAAGTAAAGAAAAAGTTTTTTTAAAAAAAAACAGTCCATGGGGGATCATTTTATTTACAAGAAATATTAAAAATATTACCCAATTAAAAAATTTAACGAAAAGTATAAAAAATTTATTTAATGATAAAAAATTTCCAATATTAATTGATCAAGAGGGTGGTAGAGTTTCAAGACTTAATAAAATTATAGATTTAAAATATTTTACACAGTTTTTTTTTGGTAAACTCTATGATAAAGATAAAAAATTATTTTGTAATTTTTATAAAATTTACATTGATAAAGTTTGTGATATTTTAAAAAATTCTGGTATTAATATTAATACAGTACCTGTTCTTGATCTTTTAAGAGGACCTTCGCATAAAGTTATTGGTGATAGATCATTTTCATCAAATGAAAATAAGGTTCGATTAATTGGAAATAAGTGTATAAATTTTTATAGTAAAAATAAAATAGGAACAGTAATTAAACATATTCCAGGGCACGGCAAGTCTTCAATTGACAGTCATTACAACACCCCATTCATAACCGCTTCTAAAAAGGAACTTATTAGACAGGATTTCAAACCATTCAAAAGTTCAAAATCGATTTTTGCAATGACAGCGCATGCTGTTTACACTGCATATGACACTAAATATACTGCAACTCATTCTAAAATATTAATTAATAAGGTAATAAGGAATCAAATCAATTTCAAAGGTATAATTATTTCTGATGACATTTCAATGAAATCACTGAAATATAAACTTGAGGAAAATGCAATTAAATCTTTAAATGCAGGTTGTAATTTGGTGCTACATTGCAATGCTAATCTTAATGAAATGCGTAGGTTAGCGAAAGTTATACCCAGAATTGATCAATTTACTAAAAAAAAAACATCCCTTTTTTATAAATTTTTAGGATAAAGTTCTATTAATGACTTTAGAATATAATGAATCACTAAAGATAAATATAGAAAATTATTCAGGGCCCCTGGAAGTTTTACTTGATCTTGCAAAGGTTCAAAAGGTTAACCTAGAAGAAATTTCCATATCACAACTTGCGGATCAATTTATTGAATTTATTAATGATACTAAAAAAGTTAATTTAGACATAGCATCCGAATATTTGTTAATGGCCACATGGCTGGCTTATCTTAAATCAAAACTTTTGTTACCTGAGGACGATGAAGATGATTTTAAAGCTTCAGAAGTTGCTGAGAAACTTAAATTACAACTTAAAAAACTAGAATTAATAAGACTACTATCAGATCAACTTTTAAAAAAGAAAAGATTAGGAGTTGATGTTTTTATGAGAGGAATGTCCTCTGGTATTAGAACTATAAAAAATTCTAAATACGATGTTTCGTTATATGATTTACTTAAATCCTACTCTAGCCATGTAATGACATTAAATTTTCAGACAATAAACATTAAAAAATTGCCGGTATGCACTACCGAACAAGGAATCGAGATTATCAAATCTAATATTAAAAAATTAAAAGAGTGGAAAAATATTTCTAAGCTAATTCCATCTAAATTTAAAAAAAATAATGCTCTTGCAAGATCTGGCATTAGTGGAATTTTTTGCGCTTCCCTTGAACTTAGCAAATCTGGATTGATTTCAATTATGCAAAAAAAAACTTTTGGCGATCTATTAATTAAAGAAAAAAATTATGAAAAAATCTGATTTTAAAATTTTAAAATTTCCTTCTAATGTTCCAGTTTTAGAAAGAAAAGTTGAAGCAATTCTTTTTGCTGCTGCTGAACCACTTGATCAAGAAAGTATATGCGAAAAACTCCAAACTAAAAAAGATATTTCTAAAACATTATCTTCGCTAAAAAAACAATACTCCTTTAGGGGTATTAATTTGATTTGTATTAAAAATAAATGGTCATTTCGAACTTCTTCTGACCTTTCTAAAACTCTAATTCTCAAGTCAAACGTTAGGAAGAACTTATCAAAAGCAGCAATAGAAACACTTTCTATTATTGTATATCACCAGCCGGTTACAAGATCTGAAATTGAAGAAATAAGAGGTGTGGCTTTTGCTACGGGCACATTGGAAATTTTATTAGAACTTAATTGGGTTAGACCTTCTGGTAGAAAAGATGTACCTGGAAAACCTATTCAATATATAACTACTGATGACTTTCTAAGTCATTTTAATTTACAGAAATTGTCTGACTTACCAAACATTGAAGAATTAACCTCAGCAGGCTTGATTGATAATTCTAATGTTAATTCGTCAATTTTTGGAACTGGAAAATTTTATAAGGAGCAAAATGAAGAAAAAAAAGAGAATATTTATTCGAATATAGACGATTTACTTACAAGTACGCTTAAATCTGATGATGAATAAAAGATATCTTTAACAAAGGTAAGAAATTCTATATAATTAAAAGTATGAGTATAGGTTTTTGGCAAGTAGCAATAGTTGTAGTTTTGGTTGTCCTTCTTTTTGGTAGAGGCAAGATCTCAAGTTTAATGGGTGATGTTGCTAAGGGTATTAAAAGTTTCAAAAAAGGAATGAAAGATCCAGTGAATGACAATTCAGACTCTACATCATCAGAAGAAAATACCAGCGAAGATTCTAGTTTAGATAAAAAATAATTAAAAATGCCACAAATTGGATGGTTTGAAATACTAATTATTGTAGTTTTAGCTATATTAATTATTGGACCGAAAGATTTCCCAATTATGCTCAATAAATTAGGTTCATGGGTAAGTTCACTTAAAAATTATTTTAGGGATGTACAAAAAGATTTTGTAAATGCAGAAACTATTTTTGATGATGAGTTATCATTAAAAGAAAATCTCTTAGATAAAACAAATAATAAAAAAAAAGATGAGTTATGAAAAAGAAAAAAAAGCTAGCTTAATAGGCCATCTTACTGAACTAAGATCTCGTCTAGTTAAATCTATTATTTTTTTATCATTTTTTTTTGTTATATGTTATTTTTTTGCTGAAAATATATATGCTTTCCTGCTATCTCCTTATGCAGAAGCAGTAGCAAATTCAGAAAATATAAATCGAAGGATGATTTTTACCGCATTACACGAAACATTTATCACATATTTAAAAGTTGCATTTTTTGCTGCTATGTTTGCAGCTAGTCCAATTATATTGACACAAATTTGGAAATTTGTTGCACCAGGCCTCTATAAAAATGAAAAAAGAGCTTTGCTACCATATCTTATTGCTACACCAACTTTGTTTTTGTTAGGTGGGATGCTCGTATATTATTTAATTATGCCACTAGCTATTAAATTTTTTTTAAGTTTCGAAACGTCTGCACAAATTGGTTCCTTGCCTATTGAACTTGAAGCTAAAGTAAATGAGTATCTTTCATTGATAATGCGACTTATTTTTGCTTTTGGTTTAAGTTTTCAACTCCCTGTACTTTTAAGTTTATTAGCACGTGTTGGATTTGTAAGTTCTCAATATTTAAAAGAAAGAAGAAAATATTTTGTTATTATTATTTTTGCCGTAGCAGCTATATTAACACCACCAGACCCAATAACACAGATAGGACTTGGAATACCTTTGTTAATTTTATACGAATTATCTATATTATCAGTAAAACTTATAGAAAAGAAAAAGAAAGATGCATAATTTAAAATCAATTAAAAAATACCCTGAATTATTTGTTTCTAAACTTAAAGACAAAAATATTGAATTTGATTTAGATAAATTATTAAAATTAGATGAGATAAATAGAGACCTAATATACAAAAAGGAAAAATTAGAACAAGAAAAAAAAATTATTTCAAAAAATAATGACAAAAGTCAATTTACAAAATCTAAAGAAATATCAACTGAAATTTTACGCTTGGCCAATCACCAAGTTGAAATTAACAATGAAATAGATTCAAAACTATCAGTATTGCCAAATCTTGCTTTAGACGATGTACCTGTTGGTCGTGACGACAAGTCAAATAAAGAAATAAAAAAAGTTGGACTAATTCCAAAGTTTGATTTTAAAACTTCTTCTCATTACGAAATTGGAAAAAAATTAAATATGATGGATTTTGATACAGCCACCAAAACTTCTGGAGCTAGATTCGTTTTCCTTAAAGGTATGTTAGCTCAGCTAGAACGTGCAATTATTAATTACATGTTAGATTGCCATACTAAAGAATTTGATTATGAAGAAATTTCGCCCCCTTTAATTGTAGACGAAAGCACGATGTTTGGAACAGGTCAGCTTCCTAAGTTTGAAAATGATCAGTTTGAAATTAAGCTTGAAAATAGTAAGTTTAGAAAATTTTTAATACCTACCGCTGAAGTTATTTTAACTAATATTGTTAGAAATTCTTTCGTGGAAAAAAGTAAACTTCCACTTAGATTTGTTGCATCTACTGCTTGCTTCAGAAAAGAGGCTGGAAGTTATGGCAAGGACACTAAGGGGATGATTAGACAACATCAGTTTTACAAGGTTGAACTTGTTAGCATAACTAAACCTTTAGAATGTATTAATGAGCTTAACAGAATGAGAAAATGCGCCGAAACAATTTTAAGTAAATTAAATTTACCCTATAGAGTTGTAATGTTATCTACAGGCGACATGGGTTTTAGTGCTGAAAAAACTTATGATATTGAGGTTTGGCTTCCTTCAGAAAATAAGTATCGTGAAATTTCAAGTTGTTCATCATGTGGACAATTTCAAGCAAGAAGAATGAAGGCAAAATACAAAAATGAAAATAATGAATCTGATTTTTTGGGCACTTTAAATGGTTCCGGATTAGCCGTAGGCAGAACTTTAATTGCTATAATGGAAAATTTTCAACGTAAAGATGGAACCATTGAAATTCCTGAAGTTTTACAAAGCTATATGAATGGAGCTAAAATTATAGGTTAATTTTTATTGTTTATTTTTTTTATTTAGTATAATTATATTAAAAATTAAGGAGATATTATGTCAGGATCAGGTTTTGCTCAGTTTGTACCACTTATATTGATTTTTGTTATTTTCTATTTTTTTCTGATTAGACCACAACAAAAAAAGGTAAAAGATCATAAGCTAATGGTTGCTTCTTTACAAAGAGGTGATGAAATTATCACATCTGGTGGAATTATTGGAAAAGTAGAAAAAATTTTAGAAAACGATAAAGTTGACATTTCAATATCTGATAATGTTACAATACAAGTAGTTAAATCAACAATACAAAGTCTAGTGAATAGCTCCAATACAAAAAAGTAAATATATTTTGTGTTATATTTTTCTAAACTTAAATTATTTTTTATATACTTTATAATTATTTTTTTCTCTCTCTTTTCATTTCTTAATTTTATAAATGTTAAGGACTACTCCTTTGTAAATAAAAAAGTTAATTTGGGTTTAGATCTACAAGGTGGATCCTATTTATTGCTGGAAGTTGATTCTACACCTATTATTAATCAAAATTTGCAACAAAAAGTACTTAATCTTAAAAAGTATTTTAAAAGTAAAAAAATTAAGTATGAAAATCTAAAGCTCATTAATAATGCAATTATTTTTAATTTACCGAGTAACTACATTCCGAGTTTTGAAAAACTCTTTCAAAATAAAGACAATACAATCAATCTTTATTACCCAAAATATAGATCTTATGAAATGAATTATATTATTACTGGCAATACAGTAAATCTTGAATACTCGAAATACGGATTGGTTGAAATGAAATTGTCATCACTAGATCAATCTTTAGAAATTGTGAGAAGACGTATAGACGAGCTTGGAACAAACGATCCTACAATATTAAAAAGAGGAAATGATAGAATTTTAATTGAGTTGCCCGGTTTAGAAGACCCCAATAGAATAAAAAAACTATTAGGTAAAACTGCTAATTTAACTTTTCGAATTGTTGCAAATTCTGAAGATGTTTTTGGTTCAGAGCTATTACCTTTTGAAAATAGCGACGAGAAACTTAATGTCAGTAAAAGAATAGTGCTGAGTGGAGATAATCTGATAAACGCACAACCTTTTTATGATAAGCAAACTAACCAGACTGTTGTAAATTTCACTTTCGATAGATCTGGTTCAAAAAAATTTGCTAGAACAACAACAAATAATGTTGGAAGAAGACTTGCAATAATTTTAGATAACAAAATTATAAGCGCTCCCGTTGTAAGAGAGGCTATAGTTGGCGGAAATGGACAAATTTCTGGAGATTTTACTTTTCAGACAGCAACTGATTTAGCTTTGTTGCTTAGATCTGGAGCTCTACCAGCTCCACTAAATATAATCGAAGAAAGAACTATTGGTCCTGATCTTGGCGAAGATTCAATAAAAGCTGGAGCTCTTTCTTTAATGATAGGATTCCTTTTAGTTATTTTTTATATGCTCTTTAAATATAAATTTTTAGGAATAATTGCAGATATATCATTAATTGTAAATTTAGTAATTTTAATTGGAATTTTAACAATTTTAGAAGCAACATTAACTCTACCTGGAATAGCTGGAATTATTCTTACAGTTGGTATGGCTGTAGATGCAAACGTTCTGATTTTTGAAAGAATTAAAGAGGAAATGAAAGTAGAAAAATCTAATATACACGCCTTTGATGCTGGATATAAAAAAGCCCAATCAGCAATATTAGATGCAAATATTACAACTCTAATATCTGCTATAATTCTTTTTTTTCTAGGCTCCGGACCAGTCAAAGGGTTTGCTGTAACTTTAGGGGTTGGCATCTTGACTACGTTATTTTGTGCGTATTTTTTTGCAAGACATTTATCATCTTTATATGTAATGAAAAATAAAGATAAACAAATATCCATATGATTTTTAATAACACTCAACCAATTAATTTTTCATCTTATTATAAAAAATTTAATATATTTTCTTTATGTTTAGTTTTTTTATCTATTATTGTTCTTTTATTTAAAGGACTTAATTTAGGAGTTGATTTTAAAGGAGGCACTTTAATTGAAATTAGAACTGAAAATACATCCATCAGCACTTCTGAAATAAGACAGTCTTTTTTAAAAATGAATTTGGGAGATATAAATGTTAAAAAATTTGGAAAAAATAATGATTATTTAGTAAAATTTGAAATTTCAAAATCTGAAAATGAAAACTTTATTGAATCTATTAATCAAAATTTATCTAAAGATTTAGGATCATCAGTAAATTTTAGACGTGTAGAGAATGTAGGACCCAAAGTTAGTGGCGAATTATTAAAAGCTGGTTTATTAGCTATAGTTCTATCCTTAGCAGCAATGCTTTTTTATATTTGGATTCGATTTGAATGGCAATTCAGCTTAGGTGCTATAGTCGCAATTATTCATGATGTTGTTATCACTTTAGGAATTTTTTCTTTATTGTCTTATGAGGTGAATTTATCAATAGTTGCCGCTGTATTAACAATAGTTGGTTATTCAATGAATGATACAGTTGTAATATTTGATCGTATAAGAGAAAATCTAAAAAAATATACCAAAATCCCTATAGGAGAAATTTCAAATACATCAACAAACGAAACTTTATCGAGAACTTTGATTACATCAGTGACCACTTTGCTTGCTCTTTTTGCAATTTATATATTTGGTGGTGAAATATTGCGAGGCTTCTCTTTTGCAATGATTGCAGGAGTTATTATTGGAACTTACTCTTCTATATTTGTAGCTACGCCTATACTAAACTATACTAATGTCAGCTCTAAAACTGTTTTAAATGAAAGTGATGATAAAGTAGGTTAATAAAGATTTTGAGCCATCACCATTGAAAGCAACATTGGTAATGAAAGTAATGTATTTACTCTAGAAGTTAACATCGCTGTTTTAGCAGACTTAGCTTTAATTTCTGGTGTTACTTCAACAATTCCTAGAGCTTTTTTTTGATTAGGCCAGATTATAAACCAAACATTATAGGCCATGATTAAACCTAACCACATTCCAATTCCAATTGCAGTATTTTTCCCTCCACCACTACCTATGCCTAATGTCATTGCTTGATGAACATAACCATTTAAAGTTGCTACAATTAAACCTGTAATTATTGTTGCTAACGCAGCCCATCTAAACCAAAAAAGAACTGCAGGTGCTATTACTTTTCCAATAGCAGGTTTTTGTTCGTCTGGGATTTTTGCCATACTTGGTATTTGTACAAAGTTAAGATACCAAAGTAATCCTATCCACATAACTCCTGCAAGAACATGAAAATATCTAAATAACCAGCTCCAAAACAATTGATCAAAAGCCCATTCGCCTCCAGAAAAAAACAAACCAATGAATAACAGTATGGTCAATACAATGGAAAGATGAATTGTTTTAGAAAGTGATTGTAATATTGAAACCATGATTCACTATATCATTTTTTAACTTTAAACTAAGCAGTTTTTTTCATTTTTATGTTGATGATTTCCTTCAAAAAGTTGCCTGTATAGCTACTATTGATTTCGCTTACTGTTTCAGGGTTACCTTCAGCAATAATTTGACCACCATTAACACCACCTTCGGGGCCCATATCGACTATCCAATCAGCTGTTTTTATTACATCTAGATTATGCTCGATTACCACCACAGTGTTACCCAATGAAACAAATGTTTGTAAAATTTCAAGTAGTTTTTTAATATCATGAGCGTGCAATCCAGTTGTTGGTTCATCCAAAATATAAAGCGTTCTTCCAGTTGATCTTTTGGATAATTCTTTAGCTAGTTTAATTCTTTGAGCTTCACCGCCAGACAGTGTTGTGGCTTGCTGACCAATTTTTATATATCCTAAACCAACTTTTTTTAAAGTAAGTAACTTCATTCTAACAGTGGGTATATTAATAAAATATTCACAACCTTCATCAACAGTCATATTTAAAACTTCCGCGATGTTTTTATCTTTGAATCTTATTTCCAATGTTTCTTTATTATATCTGCTTCCTTTACATACATCACAAGGAATGTAGACATCTGGTAAAAAATGCATTTCATAAGTTATTACACCATCTCCTTCACAAGATTCACATCTTCCGCCTTTGACGTTAAAAGAAAATCTTCCAATTTTATAACCTCTAGTTTTTGATTCAGGTAAATTAGCAAACCAATCTCTTATCGGACCAAAAGCACCTGTGTAAGTTGCTGGATTAGATCTAGGTGTTCTTCCAATAGGCGATTGATCTATATCTATAATTTTATCTATTTGTTCAATACCTTTATAATTTTTAAATTCTTTAGGTAATTTTCTAGATTTATTATTATTAAGTATTAAATTTAAAGCATTATATAAAGTATGTAGAATTAAAGTTGATTTACCACTACCAGACACTCCAGTGACACAAGTAAAAGTTCCTAATGGAATCTTTAGATTTATATTTTTTAAATTGTTACCAGTAGCTCCTATAATTTCTAAAAATCTTCCATTCTTTGCTGTTCTTCTTTTTTTTGGAATCATTATATTCATTTTTTTTGACAAATAATTTCCAGTAATACTATCTTTGCTTTTTAGTATTTCTTTAATATCACCTTGTGCAACAACTCGCCCGCCATTCACACCAGCTTCAGGGCCAAGATCAATAATATGATCTGCATTTTCCATTGTTTCGGTATCATGTTCCACAACTATTACAGTATTACCAAGATCCCTTAATCTTTTTAAAGCTTTAATTAATTTAACATTATCTTTTTGATGCAATCCAATAGAAGGTTCATCCAAAACATACAATACACCTGTCAACCCTGAACCAATTTGTGATGCAAGTCTTATTCTTTGAGCCTCTCCACCAGATAAAGTTCCAGACTCACGTGACAAAGTTAAATAATCCAATCCAACATTAAGTAAGAAATCTAATCTTTCATTAATTTCTTTTAGAATGTGTTGTGCAATTTTTTTTTCTTTTTCATTTAATTTTTTATTAAGACTTTCAAACCATTTTTTTGCTTCAAATATAGACTTAATGGTAACCTCGCTTATATTAAGGTTGTCAATTTTAACACATAATGCTTCCTCTTTTAATCTCAAGCCTTTGCATTTTTCGCAATTTGATTCACTCTGGTATTGTGAAATTTCTTCTCTTTTCCACTCACTTTCAGTTTCTAAAAATCTCCTCTCTAGATTATTAACAATACCTTCAAAAGTTTTTTTTGTAGAATATTTTTCGTGTCCATCGTCATAAATAAATTTTATTTCTTCATCATTAGATCCGTATAAGAGCATATCTCTTATTTCTTTATCTAACTTTTTCCATTGGGTATCTAATGAAAATTTATAATGTTTTGATAAAGATGATAAAGTTTGTGCATAGTATAAAAATTTAGATTTCGCCCATGGTTCTATAGCACCTTCAGCCAAACTTTTTTTAACATCAGGGACAACTAATTCTGGGTTAACGTTAAGGTTTACCCCTATGCCTTCACATTCTTCACACGCTCCGTAAGGACTATTAAATGAAAATAATCTTGGTTCAATTTCTTCAATGGTAAAACCACTTTCTGGACATGCAAACTTTGATGAAAAAACGATTTTTTCAATTTTTCTAA
Organism: uncultured Pelagibacteraceae bacterium; assembly: GCA_905612235.1. Lineage (GTDB taxonomy): Bacteria > Pseudomonadota > Alphaproteobacteria > Pelagibacterales > Pelagibacteraceae > AG-414-E02. Next base: position 28,755 of record CAJQRF010000035.1, read on the forward strand.
ATTTTTTTGGAAGAGCTTCATTTTCATATTCCACAAAAAGAAGTCCATCAGATAAGTTTAGTGCAGTTTCAACACTTTCAGCTATTCTGTTACCTAATTGATTATTAATAATTATTCTATCAACAACTATAGATATTTCATGTTTTACTTTTTTATTTAAATTTGGAAATTCATTTATATCAAGATATGTTCCATCAACTTTAATTCTTTGAAATCCTCTTCTTTTATAATTTGCAATTTCTTTTTTATATTCTCCTTTTCTTCCTCTCACTACTGGAGCCAATAAATATATTGTATTTTTTTTCGGGAGAGCTTTAATTTTATTTACTATTTCAGTGACGCTTTGTGATTTTATAGGTTTTCCTGTAAAAGGTGAGAATGGTGTTCCAGCTCTAGCATACAAAACTCTCATATAGTCATAAATTTCTGTAACAGTAGCCACTGTAGATCTAGGATTTTTAGAAGTATTTTTCTGTTCTATTGCAATTGCTGGACTTAAACCTTCTATTAAATCAACATTAGGCTTTTTCATTTTGTCCAAAAACTGCCTAGCATATGCAGACAAACTTTCCACATATCTTCTTTGACCTTCAGCATATATTGTATCAAAAGCTAAAGATGATTTTCCTGACCCAGAAAGCCCAGTTATTACTATAAATTTGTCTTTTGGTATTTCTAAAGATATATTTTTTAAGTTGTGTTCTTTAGCGCCTTTTATAACGATTTTTTTAAGCATTTTTTAATAATTACGTCTAACCTATTAATATAAAGATGGAAATATGTTATATTTGCATATATTAACAATTAATCATTTAACAAATCTATAAAAAATATGGCAGGAAGTCTAAATAAAGTTCTTTTAATTGGTAGGCTGGGAGCTGATCCAGAAATAAAGCAAATGGTCAATGGCAAAAGCGTGGCTAGGTTGAGTCTAGCTACCAGCAACACTTGGAAAGATAAAAATACGGGTGAAAAAAAAGAAAAAACAGAGTGGCACCGTATAGTAATTTTTAATGAAGGACTTGTTAACATCGTTCAACAGTATGTTAAAAAGGGTGCTCAAGTTTACATAGAAGGAGAATTAACTACCAGAAAATGGAAAGACGAAAAATCTGGAATTGACAAATATTCTACTGAAGTTGTATTGCAAGGTTTTAATTCTTCATTTAAAATATTAAGTAGTAAAAATAATCAAACTGAAAATCTACAAACCAGTCCATCAGAAAAAAGTTCACTTCCTAATGATGAAAACATTCCGTCTAATGATTTAGACGATGAAATCCCTTTTTAAAATAAATGGAAAAGACTGAAGCAAAGCTAGTTAAAGACAATTATAAACCAATTTTAGTTTATGATGAGATGAGTTCATCTTATTTATCATACGCTATGAGTGTTATAGTGAGTAGAGCTTTGCCTGATGTCAGGGATGGTTTAAAACCTGTTCATAGAAGAATTATTTTTGCAATGTACAAAGGAGGCTTTGATTGGAGTAAACAATTTAGAAAATCTGCCAGAGTAGTAGGTGATGTTATTGGTAAATATCATCCTCATGGTGATCAAGCAGTGTACGATGCAATGGTAAGATTGACTCAGAATTTTTCAATGAGTTTACCTTTAATTGACGGACAAGGTAACTTTGGTTCTATAGATGGAGATCCACCTGCAGCAATGAGATATACTGAAACTAAATTGGCTAAAGTTTCTCAGTATTTAATAGATGATATTGAAAAAGATACGATTGAATATCGGAACAATTATGACGATACAGAAAAAGAACCTACTGTTTTGCCTTCTCAATTTCCAAACCTATTAGTTAATGGTGCAGGAGGTATTGCTGTTGGAATGGCAACCAGTATTCCTCCTCATAATTTGGGTGAAATTATTGACGGAACAGTTTCTTTAATTAAAAATAATAATATTACTATTCCACAGCTTATGAAGACAATACCTGGACCTGATTTTCCAACAGGAGGGATAATTATTGGAAAAGATAATTTAAAACAAGGTTATTCTAAGGGCAGAGGTTCAATTAAAATCCGCGGTGATATAGATGTAGAAACTTTAAAAAATGGAAAAGAACGTTTAGTAATTAATTCAATTCCTTATCAAGTCAATAAATCTGTTTTAAACGAAAGAATAGCAGAACTGGCAAGAGATAAAAAAATTGAAGGAATAAGTGATATTAGAGATGAATCTAATCATAAAGGTGTAAGAGTTGTAATAGATCTCAGAAGAAATGTAGAATCTGAAACAGTAAAAAGGCAACTTTATAAATTAACATCAATAGAAAGTTCTTTTGGATTTAATACTTTAGCGATAGTTGATGGAAAACCAAAAATATTAAATTTAAAGGAATTTTTATCTGAGTTTATAGATTTTAGAAAAGAAACATTAACAAAAAAAACTAGATTTGAATTAAAAAAAGCTCTTGATAGAGCTCATATATTATTAGGCATATCAGTTTCAGTAGAAAACATTGATTCAGTTATTAAAATTATAAGAAAATCTGAAACTACTGAGATTGCTAAAAAATCACTATTAGAAAAAAAATGGAAAATAAATAAAACAAACCAGTTGATAAAACTTATAAAATCAGAAAAAAGTGGATCTGGTTATAAACTTTCAGAAAACCAAGTTATTGCAATTTTAGAGCTGCGACTTCAAAAACTTACTACTTTTGGTATAAATGAAATTGAAGCTGAAATTAAGAAACTTTCTTTTTCTATTAAGGAATATGAGAAAATTTTAAATTCAAAGAAAGAATTATTTAATGTAATGATTTCTGAGTTATTAAAAATAAAAGAAAAATTTTCTGTTAAAAGAAGAACAAAAATTATAGACGCTGTTCTAAATTATAATATAGAGGAAACTATACAAAAAGAAGCAGTCGTAATTACTATTACACAAAAAGGTTATATTAAAAGAGGTTCACTAGCATCAGTCAAAATCCAAAAAAGAGGAGGCAAAGGAAAATCTGGAATTAAAACTAGAGATGAAGATTATGTAGTTCAAATATTTACTGCGAATTCTCACACTCCTATAATGTTTTTTTCCACTCAAGGACTTGTATATAAATTGAAAGCTTGGAAAATACCTCAAGGATCTACTAACTCAAAAGGAAAAACATTATTTAATTTGTTACCATTAAAAAGTCATCAATCAATAAGTTCTATAATGCCTCTTCCAGAAAATGAAAGTGAATGGAAGAAATTATATGTTGTTTTTGCGACACAAAAAGGAAAAGTGAGAAAAAATAGCTTAGAGGATTTTGCTAGCATCCAATCTACTGGTAAAATTGCCATGAAACTTGATGATGATGATAAAATTATTGGTGTTAAAATTTGTAGGGACGATCAAGATATTATTCTAAGCACCAAGCTTGGTAAATGTATTCGTTTTATGTCGAAAAAGTTAAGAATTTTTAAAGGCCGATCTTCAAAAGGTATTAAAGGTATTGAACTATCTGCTGATGACAAAGTTATGTCTTTATCAGTGCTGAATGCGGTTGATATTAATCCAAAAACAGCGAAAAATTTACTTAAAAATGGCGCCGCTGATAAAGCCAGAAAATCTGAGATAGTTGCTAAACAAAAGTATATTTTATCAATTACTGAAAATGGATTTGGAAAAAGAACATCTTTTTATGAATATAGGGTTACAAATAGAGGAGGAAAAGGAATAATAGGTATAATAACCTCTTCTAGAAATGGTAATGTTGCGGCATCGTTCCCCGTTAATGAAGGTGATGAAATAATTTTATCTACAGATAAAGGCAAGGTTATAAGATGTGCTGTTAAAGAAATTAGATCTGCTGGTAGAAATACACAAGGAGTTAGTATTTTTAAAGTTTCTGATGATGAAAAAGTAGTGTCCGCAATTAAAATAGATGAAAATTTTACCTAATTTTAAATATGAGCAAAATAGGAATTTACCCAGGAACGTTTGATCCAATTACTTATGGTCATATTGATGTTATAAGAAGATCCCTTACAATAGTAAATAAACTTATAGTTGGAGTAGCGAATGATTATTCTAAAGAGTGTTTATTTTCAGCTGAAGAAAGATCCAGTATGATTAAGAAAGCTCTATTCAGTGATTTAAATTTTAAAAGAAAATCAGTTGAAGTTTTAATATTTAATACTTTAACTACCTCTCTTTGTAAGAAAAATAAATCTTCAATAATATTTAGAGGATTAAGAGCAGTTTCCGATTTTGAATATGAGTTCCAGTTAGCTGGTATGAATAGACAGCTTGATAAAAATATTGAAACGGTTTTTTTAATGTCAGATCCCGATAATCAGGTTATATCTTCAAAATTTGTAAAAGAAATAGCAAAATTAAATGGTAAAATTGATACATTTGTTACAAAAAGTATAAAAAAATCACTTAGAGAAAAATATGATTAAAAAATTATTTTTTATTATTATATTAGTTTTATTTACTAACAACTTAATTGCGGAGGAAAATATTGTGATTTTAAAATTAAAAGATGGTGATGTCAAAATTGAACTGTTTAAAGATATAGCACCAAAACATGTAGAAAGATTTTTGACTCTTTCAAATGAAAAAAAATATGATGGAGTGGTTTTCCATAGAGTTATAGATGGATTTATGGCTCAAACAGGAGATGTCGAATTCGGAAATTCAACTTCAGAAAATTATGACATAAAACGCGCTGGCACAGGCGGCTCTGAATACCCAGATTTAAAAGCGGAATTTAGTGAATTACCTCATGAAAGAGGTACCTTATCTATGGCACGTTCATCAAATGAAGATAGTGCAAATAGTCAATTTTTTATTTGTTTTAAGGCATCTTCTTTTTTGGATCGTCAATATACTGTATTTGGTAAAGTAGTTGCTGGCATGGAATTTGTTGATATGATTACAAGAGGAGAGGGAGCTAACGGAGAAGTTTCGAAACCGGATAAGATTGTAAGCCTATCATCTAAATAATTTATCATTTAATGCAGAATGAAAAATTTTCTTTCGAACTTATAACCAGCGATGGCTTAGCCCGTTTAGGAAAAATTCACACACATCGAGGCGTTATAGACACACCCTCATTCATGACTGTAGGTACACAAGGTACTGTAAAAGCATCTTTTATTGACGACGTAGTCTCTGCAGGAGCACAAATTATATTATGTAATACTTATCATTTAATGATTAGACCAGGCACAGAAAGAATTAAGAGAGTTGGTGGTTTGCATGAATTTATAAATTGCCAATTGCCTATATTAACTGACTCAGGTGGTTTTCAAATTATGTCGTTATCTAAACTTGTAAAAATTGATAAGGAAAAAGGTGCCATTTTCAATTCACATATAGATGGAAAAAAATTTGTACTAAGTCCTGAAGAAAGCATAAGAATACAAAAAGATTTAAATTCTGATATAATTATGGTTTTAGATGAATGCCCCAAGTTAGTTAGAGATAAAAAAAAAATTTCTCAATCTTTAGAATTATCTCAATACTGGGCTGATAGATCTAAAGTAGCATTTGGACACAATCCTAAAAAAGCCTTATTTGGAATAGTGCAGGGTGGGATTTATAAAGATCTTAGAATAGAAAGTTTAGAAGGATTATTAAAATTAGATTTTGATGGTTATGCATTAGGAGGTCTTGCTGTAGGAGAAAGTCAAAATCAAATGTTCAAAGTACTTGATAATATAACACCAATTATGCCAAATAATAAACCAAGATATCTTATGGGCGTAGGGACACCTACAGATATTCTTGGTGCAGTAAAAAGGGGAGTTGACATGTTTGATTGCGTTATGCCAACAAGATCGGGAAGAACTGGTTTGGCTTTTACTTGGGAAGGTAGATTAAATTTAAAAAACTCTAAATATCAATTTGATGATACTCCACTAGATTCAGGGTTAAATTTAAGAAATCTCAACAAATATTCAAAGAGCTATATTAACCATTTAATTAAATCTAATGAAATTTTAGCCTCAATGATCTTAACACTTAACAATATTTATTTTTATCAGGAATTAATGAAAAAAATTAGAGAAGCAATAAAAACTAATAAGTTTGATGAATTTTACAGCAAATATGTTGATATAATTTAAATATATTTGTTGTTATGTATTTTTTTAATTGAAATAAATTTAAAAGAATATACTAATACATTTTTAGTGGGCCGTTAGCTCAGTTGGTAGAGCAATTCCCTTTTAAGGAATGGGTCGCTGGTTCGAATCCAGCACGGCTCACCACACTAAGAAAGTTTTATTATAGGAGGGTAAGTCATTATAATTTCTGGTATCCAACGTTTTAATGATTCTATTCTTCTAATGTTTGAAGGATGAGTGCTCATCCATTCTGGTGGTTCACTACCCTTATTCGCTTCTTTCATTCTTTCCCAAATTTTTACTGATTCTCTTATGTCGTATCCAGCCAAAGAAGAAAAAATTAATCCTAGGTAGTCAGCTTCACTTTCTTGTTTTCTCCCAAAAGGATTATCTATTCCAAAAGTTCTCAGCATACCCGCTACATCTACGCCTGCTGCTCTAGAAGTTCTCGAAATTGCTCCACCTGAAGCGATGTCAGCAATTTGTGTCCCAATGTTTAAGATTAAGGCTCTACTAGCTCTCTCAACAGAATGTTTTGCTACAGCATGAGCTATTTCATGACCCATAACAGCAGCTAGTCCATGCTTATTTTTTGTAACTTCAAGTATGCCAGTATAGACAGCAATTTTACCTCCAGGCATACACCATGCATTTTTTATTTTTTTATTATCAATTAATATATATTCCCAATTAAAATTATAAGTAGGATCTCTTTTATCATTAGATATGAAATAAGCACTCACTGCATTTTCAATTTTAGAACCTATTTCTTTTATTTCATCTAGTTGAGCTTTATCATCACTAAGAGGAGCTTTTTTTTTAACATTTTCGTATACTTGTGCAGCCTGCCTGTTTAATGTGCTTTCTGGTATGAGCTTAAGTTGTTTTCGCTGTGTAATTGGTGCGGTTGAGCAAGAGCTCATTATTAAACCACAAGTACAACCTCCAAATACTTCAAGAAATTGTCTTCTATTTATGTTTTTAATTTTACTCATTCAGATATATATAATAGATGGCTTTGAAAGATAAAAAAAGAAGTTTTTTTACTAGAATAAGAAATTACTTTATAACAGGTATTGTTGTTTTAATCCCTATAGGAATCACAATATATCTAACTTTATTTTTAATTTCTATTACATCAAATATTTTGCCGAAAGAGATTAATCCAAACCACTACTTACCCTATGACATTCCTGGAGTTGAAATATTAATAGCTTTGTTTTTAATTACTTTTATTGGATGGCTTTCTCTATCTTTTCTTGGAAAAAGATTGTTAATTTTATTTAATAATATTTTAAAAAAAATACCAATTTTAAGAACCATATATTCTGCAATAGCCCAGATGACTGAAACTTTTACTAAAACAGAAAAGGGAAAAAAAAATGTTGTTCTTATTGAATATCCCAGAAAAGGAACTTGGGCAGTAGGATTTGCCACCAAGGACAACTCCGGAGAAATAAGTAAAAAAACTAACAGAAATCTAGTTAATGTTTTTGTTCCAACTACACCAAATCCTACAAGTGGTTTTTTGTTAATGTTTCCCAAGGAAGAAATAATATTTCTTGATATGACGTTTGAGGAGGCTTCAAAATTTATAGTTTCAGCTGGAACTTCTAATCCAAGTTAATTTCATTAATAATATCAGCTTTATCAAATAGCTTAAGTAAAAATTCATATTTAAGAAAATTTTCCTTATCAGCTTCAATAACTTTTAAATTTTTTTCTGCAATCTTAAAAAGATTTTCATGATGAATAGGATCAGCTAATCTAAAATCTTTAATCCCACTTTGTTGATAGCCTAAAATATCACCAAACCCTCTTAGCTTCATATCCTCTTCAGCAATAAAAAAACCATCATTTGATGATTTAAGTATTCTTATTCTTTTTTTTGCGTTTTCGCTTAAATTCTTTTTATATAATAAAATACAAGTTCCTTGCTTTTCTCCTCTACCAACTCTGCCTCTCAATTGGTGAAGTTGCGATAAGCCAAACTTGTTAGAATTTTCAATTATTATTACATTAGCATTAGGAAAGTCAATTCCAACTTCTATTACAGTAGTAGATATCAAAACATCTATTTCTTTTTTTAAGAATCTTGTTAGCACTTCATCTTTTTCATTTTTATCTAAAGACCCATGAATTAATCCAGTTCTTTTTGGAAACACTTTTGATAAATCTTTATATTTACTAATAGCAGCTGAATAATCTAGTTTTTTTGATTCTTCAATTAAAGGGCAAACCCAAAATATTTGATTTTTTTCTTTAATTTTTTTTTTTATATAAATTAAAATTTCATTAATTTTTTCTTCAGGTTTACTGATAGTTATTATTTCTCTTCTATTAAGAGGTTTTTCAATTAATCTTGAAACATCCATGTCCCCGTAGACAGCAAGCATTAAAGTTCTGGGTATAGGAGTTGCTGACATTAATAAAATGTCACAATCTTTACCTCCTTTGTTAGAAAGTTCTATTCTCTGTTTCACACCAAATTTATGCTGTTCATCTATAATTACCAAGCCCAGATTTCTAAAATGTATATTTTTTTGAAATAAAGAGTGCGTTCCAATAACAAAATTAATTTTACCTTCTTTTAAATGCTGATAAATATTTTTTTTTATTTTAGGATCTGTTTTTCCAGTTACTAAATCCAAAATCACATCAGTTTTTTTAAATATCTTTTTGGCTAATGTATAGTGTTGCTTTGCTAGAATTTCTGTTGGCGCCATTAAAGCAACCTGAAAACTAGATCTAACAACATTAGCAGCAGCTATAAAAGCTATTATAGTTTTTCCGCTTCCTACATCACCTTGCAGTAATCTAAACATTTTGTGATCAGATTTAAGATCATTAGTAATTTCTTTTATAATTTTATTTTGATTCATTGTTAAAGTAAAATTAAAATTATTTAGGATTTTTTTTAGATATAAATTGTCAAAAGTTTTGCTTTTCTTTTTTATCTTCCTAACTCTTTTCCTAACCTCTGAAAGAACTAGTAAATTAGATAGTATTTCGTCATAGGCTAATCTTTTATAAAATTTTGAGTCAATGTCACTGTTTTTGCTTGAATGAATTTCATTTATAGACTCTAGCCAACCGACGTTACCAATTTCTTTAAGCACTTCATTGTTGTGCCATTCGTTAAGCTCTTGAATGCTATTTAACACGCTATCTATTAACTTCCTGTAGTTTTTTTCTGTCAATCCTTCTGTTAACGAATATTTAGGAATGATTTTATTAACATAATTTTCTTTTTCATAAGGAACAATGTAAGGAGGGTTGGTAATTTGATATTTTTTATTAAAGAAATTAATTTTTCCACTTATAACTACAAAAGAATTGATTGGGAGAATTTTTCTTACATATCCCTCTCTACTGTTAAAAAAAATAATATCAATTCGTCCTTTTGAATCTTCGCATATTACTTTATTAGGTAAATTTCTAATTCGTGGAAAATTATATTTAATAACTTTAACTTTTATTGTTGTGATTTTACCGATTTGAAGTTTATCGAGAGTTTTAATATTTGTTCTATCTGTAAACCCACGAGGTATATTGAGTAGTAAGTCTGAGATTTTCTCAATTTTTTTTCTTTTAAGGAGTTTTTTCATTTTAACTCCAACACCCCTTATACTTGTGATATTTTTAAACAAAAAGTTATTAATCTTTGACTGATTCATTATATCTAATATATAATAATTTCTTTTCCTAATGAGCATAAAAGAAACTTTAAAAAAACAAATTATCTACAGATCTATCCATAGAGGCACTAAAGAAATGGATATTTTATTGGGTAATTTTGTAAAAAAAAATATAAACGACTTTTCGTCTACTGAATTAAGAGATTTGGAAGCGATATTGAATATTGATGATGATGTTATTTTTAGTTGGTATTTTAACAAAACTAATAAGAACATTATTCAAAAAAACAAAATATCTGAAAAACTTAAAAAATTTAAACCTTAGTTTTTTGGCGGAAGGGGTGGGATTCGAACCCACGAATGAGTTGCCCCATCGCTGGTTTTCAAGACCAGTGCTTTCAACCGCTCAGCCACCCTTCCATATTTATGACTTTGACTTTAATATATTTTTTATTCAACAAACACAACCACAATGTATTTATACATAATTTATAAAAAAACTTAATTTCATTTTTGTCTTTCGTAAGGTCTGTAACTCGATTTTTTTAAAAAGTAAGCGGAAATTAAACCTTTAATTTCAGCCATATGCATTTGGTACTCTATTTTGTTATTTGCTATTTTAAACTTTACACATTTTAATATAGCTCTTAAAAGTATGGGTGAAGTTTTTTTAAGAGCGTATAAATAATTTTTATACTTTCTTAGGTAATAAAACTTAGACCAACAATAATGCCAATTTCTACTTAATGTAGCCTCGTAATTAAATTTTGGATTATGTGATTGACCACCTAAATGTTCAAACTTAATTTTATCACACACATATATTTTTTTACCATCTAACACAACTCTCTTAGATAAATCCCATGGTTCAAAATATATAAATATGTTTTCATCAAAAAATCCAACATTTTTAAAAGCACTTTTTTTAATGATAAAAGTTCCATCAATTATATCTACTTCCTTAATTCCATATTTTTCTGTTAAGTGATGTTTTACATATGGTTTTTTCGAATATAGTTCGTAGTTTTTATAAATACTTTCATCTTTATAAGTAGGAGCTAGCATAGCAAAATCTTCAAATTCATTCATGCATTCAATTAAATCATTAATACATTTTTTTGGTAGAAATACATCAGAAGGATTTAAAAAAACATATTCAGTTTTAGCTTCATCAATACCAAGGTTAGCGCCTTTAGCAAAACCTAAATTCTTTTCAGGAACAATAACTTTAACGTTTTGATATTTTTTTTCTAAAGTTGTCTTAAGATTATAATTTTGTGAATTTTCAATTATAACAATCGGAATATTATCGTCAATACTATCGACTAATTTTGTAATTAGATGTTCGCTATGAAATGACATTATTAAAAGTGTGAACATAAATTTACAAAAGCTTTTTTTTAATTCTCCAGAAGTATAAAAAAATAAAATCCTTCAAACCTAAGCGATTTGAAAAAATTCTTTTAAAAATTCTTTCAAATCTTTTTGTAGAATGGATGAAATTTTTTGTTTCCTTATTTTTTTTTTTATAATTAGTTTTAAAATATACATTAAGACTTGGATAATTCTTTTGAACTTCTTCAATTTTTGTTATTTTAAAATTCCATTTTTTAAAATTTAATTTAAGATCATTAAAAGTTTGTTCTCTTTCGTAAATTTTTAGTTTATTATTTTTTGGAACTTCCGCAACACCCTCTATCAAACATTTTTTAAAATTCTTCAGCCCCTTTATGACTCTTAAGTCATTCCCTTGAGCATCTATATGAAGATAATTAATGACACTTACAGAATTATTTTTACAAAATTTTTCTAAAGTAGTTACTTGAACTTTATATTTTTTTTTAGGTTTTATACCTTTCGATACAGTTTTAATAAGCAAATCATCAGAATGTGTCCAAAATTTATCCAACTTAACTTTTGGTTTTAACAATGATGAACCGACTCGATAATTTGTTTCGTAAAAAATTGAACTTCCATTAAAATCAGAAACGGCACTATTAATTATTTTGTAATTTTTAAATTTGTATGAAAAAAAATCCTCAACTTTCTTTAAATTAGCTAAAATTTCTTTTTTCGAACCTTTTATCGGCTCAAAAGCAAAAACTTTAATTTTTGGATTTAAAAAGGCAAATAATATGCCATGAAATCCATCATCTGCACCAACATCGAAGGCTACATTCATTTGACTACTCTAATAAAATTTTTATTATATAAGGATGATTCATTTCAGATGTATAACTATACTTCATTATTCAATAAAAGTTAATTTGTCGATACAACCAATCACATTGTTTTTTTAAGGGAAATTCTGTAAGTTTGCATATGATTTTGAAAAAAATACCTGAAATTTGGATCTCTGATTTAACCCACACGGCACAAGGCATTGTTTCAAGAACTTTTCCACTGGGTGCTAGTTGCGTTTATTCATATGCAAAAAAAGAGCTTGGAAAGCAATATAATTTTAGACTTTTCAAATTTCCTTCTAAATTAAATGAATCATTAAAAAAAATATCTCCTACCATGTTATGTTTTTCAAATTACAAGTGGAATTTTGAACTTTCGTATAAGTTTGCCACTTTAGCAAAACAACGTGATCCTAATTTAATTACAGTCTGGGGAGGACCTAATTTTCCCATTGATATCAGTGAAAAAATTGAATTCTTAAAGAAATGGCCACTAATGGATTTTGTTATTGAATTGGAAGGTGAGTTAGGCTTTGTGGATTTAGTTAAAAAATTAAGTGATTATAGTTTTGATGCTATTAAATTAAAAAAAAATTCTAAAAAAATTATTAATACATGTTATTTAAATGATAATAATTTAATAAGTGGACCAATTGACAGGATTAAAGATGTTAATGTTATTCCTTCACCTTATTTAAGTGGTCATTTGGATGAATTTTTTGATCATCCGTTAATTCCATTATTTGAAACAACAAGAGGATGTCCCTTTGCTTGTTCTTTTTGTGCTGACGGCCAAGCAAGTAAAAATAAAATTCATAGATATGATCATGATCGTACCAAGGATGAGTTAATCTATATAGCAAAAAGAATTAAAAATATGAGTGAACTCATGAACGCAGATCTTAATTTTGGAATGTATAAACAAGACGTAATTACTGCAAATGTGATTAGAAAAATACAAGATGAGTATAATTATCCGAAAACTGTCATTGTAGCTACTGGAAAAAATATGCCTCAGAGAATTATTGATGTTGCTAGCATAATAAAAGGATGGCAACTAGGGGCCTCAATACAATCTACTGATAACGATGTGTTGAAAGCAAACAACAGACAAAATATTACAAGCTCTGCCTATAAAAAATTAATTGACTTTGGAAATAATTCAAATACTACAAAAACATATACCGATCTTATGGTAGCTTTACCGGGTGACACAAAAGAAAAACATTTTTCTTCGCTCAAATGGTCTATTGAAAATAATGTACGATCTATCAGAATGCACCAATCAATTATGTTGATTGGAACTGATATGGCTTCAAAAGTTACAAGAAAAAAATATGATCTTAAAACTAAATTTAGAATTGTACCTGGTGCGGTAGGAAATTATAAAATATTAAATAAAAATTATCCAGTAGCTGAAATTGAGGAAATTATTATTGGAAATAACACTTTAACACAAAATGATTATGTTGATTGCCGTATAATGGATTTATTTATTCAAACTTTTTATAACAATTATTTATTTGAAGAAGTTTTTGCTTTATTAAAATCTTTAAATGTTTCAACTTTTGATTCTATATTATATATGAAAAATCATCCTGAACTTTACAACAACAGTGTAAAAGAAATTATTAAAGATTTTGTGTCAGGCACTATAGATGACCTTTATGATACATTTGAAGAGGCTGAAGAAAGTGTTTTGAAACCTGAAATAATGACTAAATACCTAGAAGGAAAGTTGGGTTATAATGAGTTATTAGAAAACACAGTAAGATTATTTAATAAATTTGAGGATTCAAGGGACTTAATGTTTAAGGCTGTTAAGGGAACACTTAAAGAAAAAAATTTGTTAAATAAAAAAATTGGAGATTATTTGAGTGAATTAGAAAGATTTGTTTCAATAAGAAAAATTAATCCTTTAGTAGATATTGGATCAACGAAAACCGGCACTTTTAGTTATGACTTTGAGGCAATTAAAAAAAATGAATATCAATTCAATCCTAACTCAGCACCTTCCTTACAAAAACCTCTTCGTTTTGATTTTTTTCACGATAAAGAACAACAAAAATATATATCTAACCAAGTCAAAATGTATTCTGAGCAAGCTGAGGGCATGGGTAGATTGTTGTTTCAATCTGATAGCAGATTGTTATTCAGAAGTTTTTCCAAATCGTTATAAAAAAAATGAAACTTAACGTAAATCAATCCAATTTATTGGAAAATTTATTGACTGATGAAAAAAATGTTAATAATCAGTTATATTCAGCTGGCCCATACTGGAAGTACAAAACAAAAAAAATAATATATTGGCTTAAAAAAAAAGGTTTGAGCAATTTTAGGGGTTCAAATTCAGGCGTTGGAACTAGCTACACAGATAATGTAGTTGTTGATGCAAGAATTGAACTTGGATTCAGGGGCAGAATAGTTAGTTATTTTACTAAATTACCATATATTAACAAAATCTATAATGAACAATTAAAATTAACATCTAAATATATTGAAACTATAATTAGAAAAAACAAATATTTTTTTGAAAATAACAGTAAAACAAAATCTTTATTATCTAAATATAAAATTGAAAATTCCGTTAATAACGGTTGCAAAACATTCTTTAACGACTGCGGAAACGACATATCTATGCATTATTTAGTTACGTGCGAAAAAATTGATACAATAGATAATTTCATTAATCTGGCTGATAAAAAAAGTTATTTAGAAATTGGAGGTGGTTTTGGTGCAAACATACATTTAATTTTAGATAATTTTAAAAATATAAAAAAAATCTTTTATATTGACATTGTTCCTAATCTTTTTGTTGGAACAGAATATTTGAGAAGTATATTTGGTCAATCAGTAAAGGACTACAATTTATTTCGTGAATCAAACGATATTACATTTTCAGACAATAATGAATTAGAAATTATATGTTTGCCGCCATGGAAGATGGAAAATATATCATCCAAAGTTGATCATTTTCATAACTCTGCATCTTTTCAGGAAATGTCTTCAAGTACCGTTCAAAACTATTATAATTTGATTCAAAAAATTTTGATTAAAGAATCTATTAGTCTAGTATTGTATGATACTTCTGAAAATGGCAATACATTAACCCCCGCTAGAATAAGTGAAATTTTTAAAAAAAAACTTTTATTTAAAGAGCTAGTTGGCGTACATCAAAAGAAACAAATTTACCTCATTTCACAATAATTTTTTACATAGTTTATTTATGATACCTATGATAATAACAAGTTATGCTTAAAAAAATTAATTTAATATTTTCTTTTATACTATTAAATCTTGTTTTTTATTTCACACCAAATCTTGTAAATGCTCAAGAAAGTTTCGATGATTGGTTATCGTCATACAAGAAGTATGCTATAAAAAGTGGTGTTTCTAAAAAAACTGTTAATTTAGCATTCAAAAATGTTAAATTTTTAGAACAGGTTATAAAGTATGATAGAAAACAACCTGAATTTTTTGAAGACACAATTACATATGTCACTAAACGAGCTAATCTATTTAGAGCAACTAAAGCAAAAAAACTATTAAAGAAAAATAAAGAATTATTCACTAGAGTAGAAAATAAATTCTTTGTAGAAAAAGAAATTCTTTTAGCTTTGTGGGGAATAGAAACCAATTTTGGTAAGCATGTCGGTAAAATGGATATAATTTCATGTTTATCTACATTAAGTTTTGATAAACGTAGAAGAGATTTTTTTTCATCTGAACTTCTTGCTTTGCTAAAATTAATTGATAACAAACTTGTTGATAAAGATTCCTTATTCGGATCTTGGGCTGGTGCTTTTGGCAACTTTCAATTTATGCCATCTTCTATTGCAACTTATGCCATTGACTTCGATAATAATAATAAAATTGAATTAAAATCTTCTTTAGATGATGCTCTTGCATCTGCCGCTAATTATATAAGCAGAATTGGTTGGAATTATAATGAACCATGTTTTTACAGAGTTAAATTAACTAATAAAATTAATAGTAAATATATTAATTCATCTGCGAGAAACATTTCTAACAGAATGAATATTACTAGTTGGGAAAAACAAGGTATATTACCTTTTGATGGGAAAGATTTTAAGTCAAATTCATTAGCAGCATTAATTCTTCCAGATGGTAACGAAAAATCACCTGCTTATTTAGTATTTGAAAATTATGAGAAAATTCTGCAATGGAATAGATCTTTAAGATTTGGAATAAGTGTGTGCACATTAGCTAATATGATCAAAGCATGATTTTAAAAAAAATAACGTTTTGTTCAATTTTATTTCTTTTTATTAATGCTTGCGCTGAATACAATGTAATTAAAAATAAAAAAAAAGAAAAAATATATTACAGTTCTGTAGGTTTTACTTTAATTTATGATGATAAATTATTTGAAAATAAAACTATTAATAAAAAAATAAATAATGAAAATATTATTTTTGCACACAATATACTTAAATATAATACTCCAGTAAAAATCATAAACCCAATTAATTTAAAATCAGTAATAACAAAAGTTCATAAAAATGTTGATTACCCAAAAATATTTAATTCTGTAATTAGCAAAAAAATTTCAGATGCGCTTGAACTCGATTCTAACAATCCTTATATTGAAATCATTGAAATTAAAAAAAATAAAATATTTGTAGCTAAAAAATCCAATACATTTGATGAAGAAAAAACAGTTGCTGGCAAGGCCCCAGTTGACACCATTGTAATGGATGATTTGCAAGTTAAAAATACGAATACTAGCAAAGAACTGATAGATAAAAAAAGTTTTATATTGGTAATTAACGATTTTTATTATGAAAAATCGGCCATTTCTTTAAAAAACGAATTAATCAAGAAAAGTAAATTAGACAATATTTATATCAAAAAAATTAATAGTAAACAATTTAGGCTCTCCGTCGGTCCTTTTCAAAATTTTAATGCTTTAAAAAACTCTTACATTAGTTTAAATAATTTAGGATTTGAAAATCTCAACATATATATAGATTCAAAATGAAATCATCAAAAATTATTATTCTTCTTTTGGCATTTACTTTTTTTCATGTAAAATTATATGCTGAATTACAAGTAGACGCTGATCATGTAATACTACAGGACCATTTATCAGGAAAAATTATTTATGAAAAAAATGCTGATGATGCTATATATCCTGCTTCCATGACAAAAATTATGACTGCTATTGTTGTCTTTGATTTACTTAAAAAAGGCGAAACCTCTTTAGATGAAATGATTACAATTCCTGAAAGTGCTTGGAGAATGTCTCAAAGCGGTTTTTCATCAATGTTTATAATGCTTAATGATCAGGTTTCTGTAGAAGATTTATTAAAAGGTATAATTATAGTATCTGGCAATGATGCATGCGTTGCTTTAGCAGAAGGTCTTTCTGGTACAGAGAAAGATTTTGTTGATTTGATGAATGAAAAATCAAATGAAATTGGATTAGAAAATACTAATTGGGCAAACTCATCAGGGATTAATAATCCAGATAATTATTCTACAGTAAGAGATATTTTAAAAATATCTAAGTATATGATAGATAATTATCCAGAATACTATTCTTACTTTAAAGAAACAACTTTTACATGGGATAGAACCGGTGGCGATCCAATTACGCAAGGCAATAGAAACCCTCTTTTATACAAAAACATTAAAGCAGATGGTATAAAGACAGGTTTCTTAACTGTTGAACAATATTCACTAGCAGCATCAGTTAAATATGGAGAAAGAAGAATCACGTCAGTTGGGAGCGGTTTCAAAAGTAAAAATTTAAGATCTTCAGAATCAATTAAAATAATTAATTGGGGTTTAAAAAAATTTGATACAATAAAAGTAGTGGAAAAAAATGAAGTATTTTCAAGTCTTAATGTTTGGTTGGGAAAAAAAAATAGAGTTGATGTTGTTGCTGCAGAAAGCTTATATTTAACAATTCCGAAAAGAAAAAAAAATACATTAAAAGCTGTAATTGAATATGAATCTCCAATAAAAACTCCAATAACTAAGGGACAAAAGTTAGGTAATCTAAACATATATAGATCTGGTGAGCTTGAAAACCAAATTGATATTATTTCTGCTGAAGATATTAAAAGGGCAAATATTTTTTCTAGACTGTTTAAATCCTTAAACTATTGGGTTTGGGGAGATGCGTAGCAGAAAATCTCTTTTTATTACATTTGAAGGTATAGAGGGTTCAGGTAAATCTTATCAAACTAAAAAACTTTTCAATTACATTAAAAAAAAAAAGATTCCAGTTATATTAACTAGAGAACCTGGTGGAACACCGAGTGCAGAAAAAATTAGAAATCTTATTCTTAAAGACTATTTTCACAAAGATTTTAAAGAAAAATTTAACAAATATACTGATACCTTATTGTATTTAGCAGCTAGAAACGAACATGTACAAAACAAAATAAAGCCAGCCTTGTCTACAAATAAAATTGTTTTATGTGATCGCTTTATAGATTCCACAATGGCTTATCAAGTATATGGGAAAGGAATAAATAAAAATTTTATTGACTTTGTTCATGGATTTATACTCCATGGTATTAAACCTGATTTTACATTTTTACTTAAAGTAAAAATTCCAAAACTTTTGAAAAGATTAAAAAAAAGAAAAAAAATGAACAGATACGATAAATTTTCTAATAATTTTTATATTGCAGCACAAAAAGCTTTTGTTAAAATAGCTAATAAAGATAAATCTAAATACCTAGTTTTGGATAACTCAAGCGATTCTAATCATGTACAAAATGTGATATCTAATAAATTTGAGGAACTGTTATAAAAATGCAAGACATTAAAAAAGATTCTAAAGTTATTGACCCATTAAATCAAACAAATTTATTTGGTTACGAAAATATGTTTAAAGATTATATTGATTTGTTTAACCAAAACAAACTTCCTAATTCAATCTTGTTAACTGGCGACAAAGGATCTGGTAAAGCAACTTTTGTATATCATTTTATTAATTACTTACTTTCTCGTGATGAAGAAGATTCGTATTCATTAAATAATTTTTCAATTAATTCTAACAATAAGAGTTTTATAAATATAACTAATGGAACTCATCCTAATTTCTTCTTACTTGATAGTCTTTTTTTTGATGAAAATATCAAGATTGAAAATGTTAGGAATTTATTAGTATTTTTAAGAAAAACAACTTTCCGTTCAAATATGAAAATTATATTGATAGATAATGTCGAATATTTAAATGTTAATTCTTCTAATGCTTTATTAAAATCGATTGAGGAACCACCACATAATACCTTTTTTTTTATTATACATAATAGATCTAGCAAAATTCTGGAGACAATAAAATCACGTTGCATTGAATTCAAAATATTCTTTAATGTAAGTGAAAAGAAAAATGTAATTAAAAAATTAATTTCACAATTTAATTTTGATTTTGAATATAACAATATTGATGAAAATCTTTATAACAACTCTCCAGGCAGAATATTAAATTATTTAAATCTCCTAAATGAAATTAACCGTACTTCTTTTGATGATAAGGCTTCATGTATTTTAGAATCTATAGAAATTTATAAAAAAAAAAAAGATCCTACTGTACTAAATTTTATTTCTTATCTTGTTGAATTGTATTATTATGAACTTTCAGTAAAAAATTGTAAGTTTTTAAATATTTATTCACACAATAAAAAAAAAATTTTATCTGCTTTAAATGATATTAAGAAATTCCATTTAGACAAAAATAATTCTTTTATACTAATAAGAAATATAATATCTAATGAGTCATAATAATTTTTATATTACAACACCAATATACTATCCCTCTGGCAAACCTCATATGGGTCATGCATATTCAAGTATTTTGGCAGATGTGTTTGCGAGGTTTAAAAGAATCGACAATTTCAATGTCCATTTTTTAACTGGAACAGATGAGCATGGCTTAAAAATCCAAAAAGCTGCCGAGAAAGATAAATCTGATACTTTGGTTTATTGTAATAAAATTTCTAAAACTTTTAAAGATTTATCTGTTAAATTAAATCTTTCTAATAATGATTTCATCAGAACTACAGAAAAAAGACATTTTGCTTCTGTAAACGAAATATGGAATAGACTTGTGACTTCTGGTGATATTTATCTCTCAACATACAAAGGTTGGTACTCAGTTTCTGATGAAGCTTATTATAATTCAGACGAAATTACTGACAAGAATGGAAAAAAAGTTTCAACTTTTTCTGGTTCACCAGTTGAATGGATGGAAGAGGAGTCGTTTTTTTTTAAATTATCTAAATGGCAAGACAAATTGTTAGAATTTTATGAAAAGAATAAGGACTTCATTCATCCAATCACTAGACGAAATGAAGTGATTAATTTTGTTAAAGGTGGTTTAAAAGATTTATCCGTAAGTAGAACTTCTTTTACTTGGGGAATACCAGTGCCTAATAATAAGAAGCATGTTATTTATGTATGGTTAGATGCTTTAGCTAATTATTTAAGTGCATTAAATTTCCCAAACATAAATGACAAATTATATAAAACTTTTTGGCCTGCATCACTTCATGTTATTGGTAAAGATATATTAAGATTTCATGCTATTTATTGGCCTGCTTTTTTATTAGCCGCAAAGATAGAGCCACCTTTAAGAATCTATAGTCATGGTTGGATTTTATCTGGAGATGAAAAAATGTCTAAGTCTAAAGGAAATATTTTAAATCCTCTTGAGATAATAGCAAAATATGGAATTGACCAACTGAGATATTATCTGATGAAAGAAGTATCGCATGGTAGTGACGGTAATATTTCGTTGATCAATTTAGAAAAATGTATAAACAGTGATTTGGCGAACAATTATGGAAATCTATGTCAAAGAGTATTTTCATTCATCAAAAATAATTGCAAAAGCAGAGTAGTTAAAAATAAGAATTTATCAAAAGAAGATCTAAATTTGATTAGTAAAACTAATAAATTAACAATAAATCTTAAGGCATTTATGAACAATAATGATTTAAATAATTATATCAAATCAACTATTGAAATTAGTTTTTTGACTAATAAATATATTAATGATGAAGAACCATGGAAATTAAAGAAAACTGATATAGATAAAATGAATAATATTCTACATTTATGCTTAGAACAAATTGCTAAAATTTCTATTTTATTAAATCCCGTTATACCAATAGCCACAACAAAAGTTTTAGAAGCATTAAAAGTTTCCTCTAAATCTAAAAATCTTTCATTTATAAAAAATAATGCAATTATTGATAATGATATTACTTTAGGTGATCTAAATATATTATTTCAAAAAATTAATTAATATGATTATCGATTCCCATTGCCATTTAGACTATCCATCATTACATGACAATATAGATGAAGTTTTAAAAAGAGCTTCTTTAAAAAAAATTGAGAGAATGCTAACTATTTGTACTACGTTACAAAGTTTTGAAAAAATTAAAGTTTTAATAAAAAAATATGAGCAAATATATGGAACATTTGGAATTCATCCTCATGAAACAGAAAAACACAAACAAATTGATAGTAAATATATTTGTGATGTAAAAAATAATAATAATAAAGTAATTGGCGTAGGTGAAACTGGTCTAGATTTTTATTATAATCATAGTGAAAAAGATATTCAAAAAAGAAGTTTTGTTAACCACATTCAGGCTGCATCTATTTTAAATATTCCTTTGATAGTACACACTAGAAGTGCTGAGATTGAAACATATGAAATTTTAAAGAGCGAAAAAAATAACTCTGATATTAAAGTTTTAATACATTGCTTTACAGGTTCTAAAGGTTTTGCAAAAAAAATTCTTGATTTAAATTTTTATATTTCGATTAGTGGAATTATTACTTTTAAAAATTCAACTGATTTAGTTGATGTAGTGTCATACATCCCGCCAAATAAACTTTTAGTGGAGACGGATTCACCTTATTTATCACCTCAACCATTCAGAGGAAAACCTAACGAACCATCTTATATTACTCACACACTTGAAAAACTTGCTGAAATTAAAAAATTAAGTGTTGAGGAAATTGCTTTTACTACTACAAAAAATTTTAATAGCCTTTTCAGTTTATCTTAATATGAAATCTAAAATTATTATTCTAGGCTGCGGAAGTTCTGTTGGAACTCCAAGAATTGATGGATACTGGGGAAAATGTAAAAAACGCATCAGAAATAATAGATCTAGATGTTCTGCTCTAATTATAAAAGGTTCTAACAATATTTTAATTGATACCTCTCCTGATTTAAAATATCAATTATTGCGAAACAAAGTTAAAAAAATTTCTTCTGTACTCTTTACTCACGAACACGCAGATCAAACTAATGGATTATTTGAACTAAGACCTTTTTTTTGGAAATATAAAAAAATTATTAATGCTTATGGCAATTCATTAACCATGAATTTGTTAACAAAAAGATTTGATTATTTGTTTAAAAAAGTAAGCGTTTATTCACCATTTATTAAGTCTAATATTATTAAAGACAAATTTTCGTTAGGTAACTATAATGAAAAAATATTTTTTGAAACAATAGAAGCTAAACATGGTTACACCAAAACACTTATTTATATATTTGAAAAGTTAGCTTACGTAAGTGATTGCAATGATTTATCTATTATTAATAATAAAAAGTTAAAGAATTTGAATTTTTTAATAATTGATTGCCTTAAGCTTAAAAAACATCCTAGTCATTTTAATCTTGACGAATGTATATTTATTCATAATTCACTGAAACCAAAAAAAACCTTTTTAACGAATTTACACTATGATTTAGATTACTATTCATTATTAAAAAAACTCCCTAAAGGAATTGCTCCAGCATACGATAATCTATGTATTGATATTTGATATTTATATTAGTTTTTCTATTGCGCTTATAAATTTTTTTGAACTAGGGTTTGTAATAGATGAAAATGTATCTGCTATTTTACCATCTCTACCAATTAAAATTTTGTGAAAATTCCATTTAGGTACCGATGATTTTCCGTAATTTTTTAGTGCCCATTGATAAAATGGATGTGCATTATCACCTTTTACGCTAACTTTTTCAGTCATAGGAAAAGATATCCCAAATTTTGCTTCACAAAAATTCTTTATTTCTGAATTTGTGCCCGGTTCTTGTGATCCAAAATCGTTTGATGGTATACCCAAAATAATAATTCCTTTACTTTGGTATTTTTCCCATATTTTTTGCATGTCTTCATATTGATTTGTAAAACCACATTTACTTGCAACATTTACTACAACAATAACTTTTCCTTTATATTCTGATAAACTCATTTTGCTTCCATCAAGATCTTTAAAATAGAAATCGTAAGCCAGTTTTTCATAGTTTGCATTTACAGTAGTTTTTATAAAAGAGAACATAATAATTAATACTATTATTTTTACCTTATACATTTTTTGTTTATTTCTTGGTTACGTACAATAGCATGAAATAACCTACAGCAGCTGACAACAATGATCCAACCAAAACACCAATTTTTACCCCGTCCATATTATTAACTTGTTCTACGAAGGCAAGATTTCCCACAAATAAACTCATCGTAAATCCTATACCTGTTAGTATTCCAACAGCATAAAATTTTACCCAATTTGAATTAGTTGGCATTTCAGCTAATTTTAACTTTATTGATATATAGGAAAATATAAATACTCCAATTTGTTTTCCAAAAAACAAACCACATAATATACCTAATGGAATTGGATCAAATAAACTACTTATTGTGATATTTTCAAGTGAAACACCAGCATTTGCAAAAGCAAAAAGTGGCATAATTCCAAATGCCACATATGGCGATAGTTTATGTTCTAAAGTTAGTAACATCGAATTTTCACTTTCTTTTTTTTTATGTGGAATTGCTATTGCTAGCAAAACACCTGATATAGTTGAGTGTATTCCTGATCCATGAGTAAAATACCACATAATTATTCCAAGTATCAAGTAGGGCATAAAACTCTTTAATCCAATTTTATTTAGAAACAGCAAGGCCGCAAAAATGATTACCACTGCTAATAGATATGTATGCTGAAGTTCAGTTGAATAAAAAAATGCTATAATAATTATAGCTCCTAAATCATCAATAATAGCTAATGCCGTCAAAAAAACTTTTAAAGATATTGGAACTCTCGAACCTAATAATGATAGTACTCCAATTGAAAAGGCAATGTCTGTGGCAGATGGAATAGCCCATCCTCTTAGAGTGTTTCCAGTTTTGTAATTTATAACAATATAAATAAGTGCAGGAACTAACATTCCTCCAACAGCTCCAATAATAGGTAGTAATGCCTGCTTGGGTTTAGACAATTCTCCATTAATAAATTCTCTCTTAATTTCTAAAGTAACAACAAAAAAGAAAACAGCCATCAAAGCATCATTGATCCAATGAAGAATACTAAGATCTAATCCAATATCTTTTAGACCAAATGAAATATGTGTGTTTAATAGATTAAAATATATATCTGCTGAACTGGTATTGCTTATAATTAAAGCAAATACTGCTGCAATTAGTAAAACAAGTCCACTTGCTGCCTCAAGTTTAAAAAACCATTTAAATGGTGAAGTGATATATCTAATCATTTAATACTTTATTACATCACCAACGAAAATATCGCCAGAAGATAAAATTTCGCATCTTATGCCTGCTTTAGCACTAAGTTTTTCAACAAAATTATTCAGTTTAAGTCTTTCTTGCAAATATTTGCAAGGTCTACATAAATCATGTGATTTTACTTTAACACTCCCTATTAAAAATTCTTTGTTCACTAAATTATTAAGTTCAACACCCTCAGTAACAATATTTCTTCTAAAATCCAAAGGACTTATCTGCATTTTTATAATTTTGTTATATTGTATTATGTTCTCTATTTCGATTAGAGTAATTTGGCTTAATTTATGATTATTATCTTTATATTTTCTATCCTCAAGCAAGCCTTTGCTGGCAATAGCCGTAACTTTATTAACTTTTAAAATTTTATCACCTTTTACTTTACATATTCCTATTTCATGCACATTTCCCATATTATAAAGTATAACATATCATTACCTTTTAATTGCTAAAAAGCCTTATATACAATATAAAATTATAAAATCGGGGCGTAGCGCAGCCTGGTAGCGCATCTGGTTTGGGACCAGAGGGTCGCAGGTTCAAATCCTGCCGCCCCGACCAATTTTTCGATTAAAAAAATTTTTTTATATTCGAAAAATAAACTAAATGAGTAGATGTTGTAGACATGAAAAAAGCTAAAATATATAAACCTGCAAAAACTGCTATGCAATCTGGTTTAAGAAATAGAAAAAATTGGGTTTTAGAATACGATACATTAAATAATGGAGTGGATCCATTGATGGGGTGGGAGACTTCCAAAGACACTTTTTCAGAAATAAAATTAGAATTCTATACAAAAGAACAGGCTTTGAGTTATGCTAAAAAAAATAATATAAACTATTATTTAATAGAACCAGAAAAAAATAAGTTTGTAAAAAAATCTTATTCAAATAATTTTTTGAAAAATAAATAGATGATTAAAAGTTTTTTTTTAAGTAAAAAATGGCGCCTATGGGCTTGGGGTGGATTTCTTTTTATAATAATTTCTTTGCTAGCGCAAACATGGATAGACGTAAAAATTAATGAATGGTACAAAGGTTTTTATGATCTTTTGCAAAAACCTACTGAAAATGATATTTCAGATTTTTGGGATGGCATTTTTACATTTTTAAAATTAGCAATTCCATATGTAATTATTTATACAATAACAAATTACTTTACTCGACTCTATGCATTTAGATGGAGAGAGGCTATGACTTTTGCTTATATGCCTTATTGGAAAAAGATAGATGCAAAAGTAGAAGGTGCCTCTCAAAGAATTCAGGAAGATTGCATGAATTTTGCAAAAATTGTTGAAAGTATAGGACTTCAAATTGTTAGAGCGCTTATGTTATTAATAGCTTTTACACCAATACTTTGGGGATTATCATCTAATGTAGTCATACCATTTCTTAAAGATATCAATGGTTCTTTAGTTTGGATATCTTTAATAACTAGTTTAGGTGGAATTCTAATAAGTTGGTTTGTTGGATACAAGCTTCCGGGACTTGAATACAAAAATCAGGTTGTTGAAGCAGCATTCAGAAAAGAACTCGTATATGGAGAAGATGACCGCATTAATTATGTTCAACCTCCAACAATTTTTGAATTATTTGCCGGTATTAAATTTAATTATCACCGTCTATTTCTACACTATGGTTATTTTGATTTATGGGTAATTTTATATAACCAGATAATGGTAATAGTTCCCTATGTGATCATGGGGCCAGGTTTATTTGTTGGATCGATGACTTTAGGCATACTCATTCAAACATCAAGCGCTTTTAGAGAAGTTCATGGTAGTTTTTCACTCTTTATAAATAATTGGACAAGAATTACCGAGCTAAGATCTATTTTTAGACGACTACATGAGTTTGAAATAGCAATAGGATATAAAACAGCTAAAACTACCAGAGTAGGGTACATAAAATAGTAAAATGGACCTAGTAACAAAGCTTTTTGAAGTTCTTTTTCCAGTGTTTTTAATTATAGGAATAGGTTATTGGTATGGAAAAAAGGACCCTAAATTTAATACTAAGTTCATTACTATTTTTGCAGGCAATTTTGGTTTGCCGTCTATTATTTTTTATTCGCTAACGACAACAAATATAAGTTTTGAACTTTTTTTAAGATTTTCATATTACATCACTCTATATGTTGGAATCTTTTCTATTATAGGTCTAGTAATTCTAAGAATACTAAATAAAGATATTTATAGGTTATTACCTCCATTAATTTTACCTAATACAGGTAATATGGGTATGCCTTTATGTTTGTTTGCATATGGAAAAATTGGTTTAGCTATAGCTACTGCAGTAACTTCCATGATATTAATTTTTCATTTTAGTCTTAATATTTTATTAGCAAGCAAAAAATTTTCTATCAAACCTTTGTTAAATTGTATTCCAATCTATGCTTTATTAATTTCTTTAATATTTGTTTATTTTAAAATTCCTGCACCTAAATTTTTAGAAAATACTACTTTCTTAATAGGTTATTCAACAATTTTCCTAGTTTTGATGTCCCTAGGGGTTTCTTTGTCTAAACTTAAAGTATTTTCATTTAAGGAAACAATTATTTATTCTTTTATTCGAGTTATATTAGGTCCCATTGTTGGTTTAGCTTTTGTTAAATTTTTCAACCTTTCAGGCGTTGAAGCTGGAGTTATGTTTATTCAAGCTTCTATGCCATCTGCTGTGCTCACCTTTTTAGTCAGTGAAATTTATTCACCTAAAAAAATATCTAACAGCATTGCCAGCACTGTTGCGTTATCAACTTTTTTATCATTTTTTACTTTAATAGTTGTAGTATTCATTTCTTTAAAATACTTTAACTAGCTGTGAAAGCTATTTCTTATAATTTATTAGCATGGGCTATTTTGCCTTTTATGGACGCTGTAGCTAAGTATTTAAGTTCTGATATTTCTTTTTTCCAAATTACATGGGCTAGGTATTTTTTTACTGTTTTTTTTACCTTACCTTTGATGTTTTTTTTCTTCAGAAAAAAATTAACTTGGACCACTCATCCAAAGTTGCAATTTTTTAGAGGATTAACACTATTTTTTGCAAATATATTATTTTTTTATTCTATCTCTATAATTTCTATGGCTAAAGCTTTAACTCTTGCTTTTATTGCCCCTCTGATTACAACAGCTTTATCTCCATTTTTTTTAGGTGAAAGGGTAGGTTTTAGAAGATGGTCTGCTGTTCTTGTCGGTTTTCTCGGCAGTTTAATTGTTATTAGACCAGGAATTATCGAATTGAATCTAGCAAGTATTGCTGCATTAGGTACTGGTTTTTTTTATGGCATATATCTTATTATTACTCGTAAACTCCATACTTCTGACAGCCCTTTGTTAACCTTGTTACTTACTGGTGTAGTCGGGGTCATTATTGCTTCGTTCTTCGTACCTTTTGTTTGGATAAATCTTACTATTAATCAATGGTTACTCCTGGGTTTAATGGGTGTTTTCGCTTGCCTTGGGCACTTTTTTTTAATTTTGTCACTTAAATATGCTGATGCATCTAAATTAGCGCCTTTCGGATATTTTGAAATCGTTACTAATGTCATTCTAGGCTACCATTTTTTTTCTGATTTTCCTCATTATTGGACTTGGTTAGGTTTTCTAGTAATTGTTTCGTCTGGTATATATATATCAGTTAGAGAAAGGGTTAATTACATTCCTTAGATGTACTTAATGTTATACTTGAACTATATAATATTATTTAGTAAAAACAAATAGTTAACTATATTAATTAAAGTAAATTAGACACTAAAATAATAAAATTATCAAGAAATGACTTAATGTTATCTAACATTTTAAATTCGTAGTATAAAAAATTACATAAGGTGTAAATAAGTCAATAAAACAAGCATTTTAACTATATTTACGCAATTTTGATGAATTGAGCATGCAAAAAAGACAAAAAAAAACCTAAAAAAAAAGATAAGTTTAATCTGTAAAAATGAGGGTTGCACTCTTGGAATATGGCGTTTAAACGGCCATAGAAGGGGTAATTTTTAGTTTTTACTATAGAATGCCACAACTAGTGGGTGTAATGCAAATAATATAAAAATATCTAGTTAAATCGCTTATAAATAGCTAAAATTAAGGGTTTTTAACGTATTTAGAACTAAATTTAAACTCTTTTTTGAGTCCAACAAATAATAATGTCCAGGCAAACTTACCTTCAGGTATTTTAATGCTATGACGATCTTTATAACGTTTGAAGCCAATATAGCCTGGCTTTCTCCAAAAAGAACCTTTCTCGGTTTTTTCCCAATAACCACCTTTTATAATTATTGTTATATAAGACCAATAATGGTCGTGTAAATCTCCTAAATCACTTTTTAGAATCTTGTGGATGAATATGTTGAAAGGAAACCATTTAGGTCTACGTCTGAAAAGAAGATAATATCGTATTACAAAAGGTTCAGCGACCCTGTAATCTGGCCAACTTGGACCTCTATCTAAGATTATTTTTTTACGATTTCTAAACATTCTGTAAAACTTTTTTTTCCAATTTCTTATATTTATTTTTTATATAATTTTATTTTATTTATATTGACTTATGAATTCACTTAATATATTTATTCCGATAATTAATGGTTATCGGAATGATTTATGAATGAATTAATAACTGATATAAAAAGCCTTGAATTAGAAACCTTAAAGAATTTAAAAAATTCTAAGTCTGCTAATACTCTAAGAGCTTACAAAGCTGATTTTAAAGATTTTGCAGTATTTTGTACAAAAAATGGTTTAAATTCATTGCCTACGGATCCTAAAATACTATCCTTATACTTAACTCATTTGTCAGCAACCTCAAAATTCAGCACCTTAAAGAGAAGAATAGCCTCAATAAGCGTGATTCATAAGATAAAAGGACATTACTTAGACACAAAACATCCAATAATCATGGAAAATTTGCATGGAATAAAAAGAGTTAAGGGTAGCAACCAAAAGGCGAAAAAACCTATATTAATCAATGAATTAAAGTTGATTATTAATGCGATAGATGAATTCAATAAACAAGAGATAAGAAAAATTAGAGATAAAGCAATTATACTTATTGGATTTTCAGGAGGATTCAGAAGATCTGAATTAGTTAATTTTGAATATGATGATGTTGAATTTGTAAATGAAGGGGTAAAAATTTATATTAAAAGATCAAAAACTGATCAATCAGGCGAAGGAATGACTAAAGCAATCCCCTACTTTGAAAATAAATCGTTTTGCCCAGTCCTAAGTTTGCATAATTGGTTAAATAAAACAAAAATAAAATCAGGAAAAGTATTCGATATTTCAGATAAAAGTATTGCACTAATAATAAAAAAATATACTTCATTATGTGGTTTAGACCCAAATAGATATAGCGGCCATAGTTTACGATCAGGTTTTGCTACATCAACAGCAGAATCTGGAGCAGAGGAAAGAAATATAATGGCAATGACCGGACATAAAACAACACAGATGGTAAGAAGATACATCCAAGAAGCTAATTTGTTTAAAAATAATGCTTTAAATAAAATAAAAATATAAATGAAATTTCTGAAAAGTATTTACTATGAAAAATATACAAAAAAGTCGTACGCAATTAGTAATGTAGACTTAATTATTGATAGAATTTTTTCAAATAAAAAAAAAGGCATTTATATAGATGTTGGCTGTAATCATCCAATTAAATATAACAATACATATTTACTTTATAAAAGAGGATGGAGTGGCATAAATATTGATTTGGATAAATCATCAATAAAAGAATTTAATAAATTTAGAAAAAAAGATTATAACGTAGAAGCTATAGTTTCAAATGATAATAAAGTGAAGGATGTTTACATTTATCATGACAGATCAGCAATCAACACAGTAAGTAAAGAATTAATTAACTATAGAAAATCGAAAATAAAAAAAATCAAAAAAAAATCAACAACTTTAAATAAAATTATAGAAGATTCACCATTTAATAAAAAAAAAATTAATTTAATTTCTATCGATGTTGAAAATTATGAATATGAAGTATTAAAAAATTTTAATTTTAAAAAATATAAAGTAGATTTAATAGTAGCTGAGTGTTTAGATTTAAGTCAAAAAAAACTTGAAATGTACACACAGTCGCTAGAATTTATAATGAAAAGTAAATTATATAAATTATTAATAAGAAATAATTATAAATTAATTAATTGGGTAAACTCAGACTTAGTATTCTTAAAAAAATAAAAATTTAATCTATCAATTTCATAACTTCATTTTTAATGCTGTTAAACTTATTTCTGTAAATTTGATTGTAGTTCTTCATATACAATGTCCAGCGGTCGTAGAATTCCTTTTTACTTTCTTCAATAATATCAATTATCTTAATATTAAAAGAATTTGGAATATGAGTTAACCCACAGTGACAACTAATAAAGATTTTAGAATTTCTTGCTATAGATTCAAAATCATCAAGTGAAGCTTTATATATTAAAAAAATGGATGAATTAGAATAATTTTTATAGAAAATTTTTTCATTTTTTTTATAGAAGAATTTATTTTTTAGTTTGTTTAATAAATCAAAATCTAACATGCCAGAAGTTATTACTAAACTCATGTTTTTTTTAGCTATGTCATTTAAAAAAGTAACA
>CAJQRF010000036.1 GCA_905612235.1 uncultured Pelagibacteraceae bacterium
CAAGGCAAATTTCTGCCTGGTATGAAAATACCAATAATCTCTAGAGATAGCATTAAAGGTAAACCTGATTGTGCTATAGTTTTGGCTTGGAATTTTTTCGAAGAAATAAAAAATAATAACAGAGATTTAGCGCATAATTTAATAAACATTAAAGATTTAGAGATTTAAATTTACTTTACTTGTTACGTAATGTAAAAGTTCAAAAAAGTTTGTTGGGTGGTTAGCTCAGTTGGTAGAGCATCTCGTTTACACCGAGAGGGTCATAGGTTCGAGTCCTTTACCACCCACCATTCGGGGGTGTAGCTCAGTTGGTTAGAGCGCCTGCCTGTCACGCAGGAGGTCGCCGGTTCGAGCCCGGTCACTCCCGCCATTTTCCTTTATTATATAGGGTGTGAATACATTTCTTTGTGTCAATCTCACGCCTATCAGAGTGAAAAAAAAAGTTATATAACTATGATTATGCTTACCGTTTTTTTAAAGGATTACTTGTCCATAGTAATATTCATCTTGGTGGCTTTAGTTCTAAGTATAGGATTTATTATATTAAACTTTTTATTTTCACCAAAAAATCCAGACCCTGAAAAACTTTCAGCTTATGAGTGTGGTTTTGAGGCTTTAAGTGATTCACGAATGGAGTTCGATGTAAGATTTTATTTGGTTGCAATCTTGTTTATTATTTTTGATTTAGAAATAGCATTTCTTTTCCCTTGGGCTGTATCTTTAGGAAATATTGGTGTCCTTGGTTTTTGGTCTATGATGATATTTCTTTTTATTCTTACAATCGGTTTTATTTACGAATGGAAAAAGGGAGCATTAGATTGGGATTAAAATGATTAATTTTCCTCAAACAGAAAAAAAAGTTCCGGATGAATTTAAAGAAATTGCTAAAGATTTTAGTGAAAAAGGTTTTCTAACAACGTCTTCTGAAAATTTAATTAATTGGGCAAGAACTGGCTCTCTACATTGGATGACATTTGGCTTAGCTTGCTGTGCTGTAGAAATGATGCAAGCTTCAATGCCAAGATATGATTTAGAAAGATTTGGAGCAGCACCTAGAGCATCACCAAGACAATCAGATGTAATGATAGTAGCTGGAACACTAACAAATAAAATGGCAGCTCCGCTTAGAAAAGTTTATGACCAAATGCCTGAACCAAGATATGTTATATCTATGGGTAGCTGTGCTAATGGTGGAGGCTATTATCATTATTCATATTCTGTAGTGAGAGGATGTGATCGCATTGTTCCTGTTGATATTTACGTTCCTGGGTGCCCACCATCTGCTGAAGCTCTATTGTATGGAATATTGCAATTACAAAAAAAAATTAGAAGAGAAGGTACATTAGAAAGATAGGATGCCTACAAATATTCATGACTTAGAAAAAACAGTCAATTCTGGTCTAACAACTGCAGTAAAGATTTCTAAAGTTAATTTTAATCAACTTTATATTGATATTGAAATAGAAAATTTAATTTCATCAATTTTATTTTTAAAAACAAATGAAAAGTGCAAGTTTAAACAATTGATAGATATAACAGCAGTTGATTATCCTGAAAAAGAAAAAAGATTTAAAATTGTTTATTTATTGCTTAGTCTTGAACATAACTTAAGAATTTTAATAAATTCATATATCAACGAAGAAGATGAGGTTCCTTCATTAACAAAAATTTTTTCATCTGCTAATTGGATGGAAAGAGAAGTTTTTGATATGTATGGAGTTTCTTTTAAGGATCATCCTGATCTTAGAAGAATTTTAACCGACTATGATTTTGAAGGTCATCCTTTAAGAAAAGATTTTCCTTTAACCGGACATACTGAAGTGAGATACAGTGAAGAAAAAAAAAAAGTTGTTTATGAGCCAGTAAAACTAAATCAAGAATATAGAAACTTTGACTCAGAAAGCCCTTGGGATGGAACTAAATATATTAAACAACAAGAAAAGAAAAAAGAAACTAAGGATAAATAATGACCAAACAAACAAAAACTATGAATTTGAATTTTGGACCTCAGCATCCAGCAGCACATGGAGTGTTGAGATTAATATTGGAATTAGATGGTGAAGTTGTTGAGAAAATTGATCCTCATATTGGACTTTTACACAGGGGAACAGAAAAACTAATAGAACAAAAAACATACATACAAGCAGTTCCATATTTTGATCGTCTTGACTATGTAGCTCCAATGAATCAAGAGCATGCATTTGCCTTAGCAATTGAAAAACTTTTAGATATTGAGGTTCCTATTAGAGGACAATTTATTAGAGTGTTATTTTGTGAAATAGGTAGAATTTTAAGTCATCTTCTAAATATTACAACTCAAGCCCTAGATGTCGGTGCATTAACCCCTTCACTTTGGGGTTTTGAAGAAAGAGAAACTCTAATGACTTTTTATGAAAGAGTCTCAGGATCCAGATTGCATGCAAATTATTTTAGACCAGGAGGTGTTCATAAAGATTTACCAATAGGATTGAGTGATGATATTAAAATGTTTTGCAATAATTTTCCAAAGATAATCGATGATCTTGAAACACTTCTGACTGAAAACAGAATTTTTAAACAAAGAAACGTTAATATAGGAATAGTAACAAAACAAGAAGCCTTGGATCATAGCTTTTCAGGTGTGATGCTAAGGGGCTCTGGTGTTGCGTGGGATTTAAGAAAATCTCAACCGTATGAGTGTTATAGAAATTTTGACTTTAAAATTCCTGTAGGAAAAAATGGGGATTGTTATGATCGCTATCTTTGTAGAATTGAAGAAATGAGGGAAAGTGTTAAGATTATAAAAGATTGCATTCATGAAATGCCACCAGGGCCTGTTAAATCTATTGATGGAAAAATAACACCTCCAAAAAAAGAAGATATTAAAAACTCAATGGAAGCATTAATACATCATTTTAAGTTATTCTCTGAAGGTTTTAGAGTTCCAAAGGGTGAAATCTATACTGCAGTAGAAGCTCCAAAGGGTGAGTTTGGTGTTTACCTTATATCTGATGGCAGTAACAAACCATACAAATGCAAAATAAGAGCGCCTGGTTTTTCACATTTGCAAGCCATGGATTATTTATTAAAAGGTCATATGCTAGCAGATGTACCGGCAGTTTTAGGATCTTTAGATATAGTATTTGGAGAAGTGGATAGATGAGTTTAAAAAAAGTATCTGAAAATCAGCCCGAAAACTTTCAATTTACAAAAGAAAGCATGGATGAAGCTGAACGTGAAATAAAAAAATACCCCAGCGAAAGAAAGGCTAGCGCTGTAATGAGTTTATTATATTTAGCTCAAAGCCAAAATGAAAATTGGATTCCTCTGGAAGCAATAAAATATATAGCTAAGCTTTTAAATATTTCATATATCCAAGTTTACGAAGTAGCTACTTTTTATTCAATGTTTAACCTATCTCCTGTTGGCAAGTATTTTGTTCAGGTTTGTACTACATCACCTTGCATGCTCAGGGGATCTAAAAAAGTTACTGATGTATGCAAAAAATATATTTCAAAGGAGCAAAATAAATTATCAGAAAATAAACTTTGCTCTTGGACAGAAGTAGAGTGTTTAGGAGCCTGTGTTAACGCGCCAATGATGCAAATTCTAATTGAACCACCGTGTGTATTTATTTTTTCCACTCTATATATCGAAGCATCCAGTTGCCTAAAAAAATTGGTTAGGGAAATTAAAGACCAGTAATTGTAATGTTCATGATAAATATTATCAAAAGTTAAATCTTTCAAAGTATTTAATAAATATTGAACTTCTATAACTATAGTTCCATTTTTTCTTAAAAGTTGTAGCATACAAGATGCCATTTCCTTTAAATTGTCTGAATGCGCAAATACATTGGAAGCTAAAATCAAATCTGCATTTTTTTTTATTTTATTTAGTTTACTTTTTTCTAAAAAACCATTGAAAGTTTTTATTTTATTTTTATTTGCTAGTTTTGCTAAATTTTTAGCTGGCTCTATTCCTAATAATTTTGAAAATCCTAAATCTTTAAAAGGTTTAAGAGCAACTCCATCATTGCTACCCACATCAATTATATAAGATTTTTTTTTATTTAATTTAAAATCTTTAATATATTTTTTTGAAGCATTTATAAAATGATCTCTAAAAGATTTAGATGTTGATGAAGTATATAAATAATTTGAAAACATTTTTTTAGGATCTACTGCTACAGATAATTGACAGTTATGACACTTCTTGCAGTAATTAACTTCGAGAGGATATAAATCACACTTATCATCTTTTTTATTAAGTAAATTATTTGCGAGAGGTTGATAGCCTAAAGACACAACTCTATTTAAATTTTTATTGCCACAAGATCTGCAGTCAAATTTGTAACAACTTAGCAAGAGATCTCTTTCTTTTTCGTCAACGAAAACATGTTTAATTGTGTGTGTAACTCCATAATTATCATGTTCTCTCTCGCCTCTTACTAAATTTAAAAAAGTAGTATCTTTAGTGAAAACCATTGTGTGTGCTACATTTGGTTTTATAATTGACAGCTGACCTTCGTTGACTACTTGAGTAATTTTCGGAGAATTTGGATTTAGTATATCCTGAAAAATTTCTATTATTTGACCTTTGGTAAATAAACATTTTTGTTCTTGCTGAGGATGGTAATGATTAGCTCTAATTGTTCCTTTTTTAGAATCTATTAATCCTATTAAATTTATTGGTTCAGTTAATTCATGATTGCTAATCTTTCCTCGCTCATCAATAAAGTCATTGTCTCCATCTCTAACATGCTCTAAATCTTTAATTAAATTTTGTTTTGACCATTTCAAAATCATGTCTTTAATGCTCTCATCAAGACTATAAAGAAATTTGAAACCTGTTTTTAAAACTTTTTTATTTGACAAAGAGTATCCTAAGTTAGGAATTTCATCATTAGTTTCTCTTAAAGTTATTTTTGGATTATATTTTTTACAAACTTCAGCAACTTCTTTTACAGTTACTGTATCTTTTGTTAAATTAAATACTTCAGAAGAGATATCTTCTCTTTCTTCCATATGTTTAAAACATCTTGCTACATCAATGAGTGGAACCAAACTTTTAATTTGTCGTCCACCTGCAAAAAGTTTTAATATACCATTTTGCGATGCAATTTTTGAGAAGAGATTAGGCATTATGTCTATTCTCGCTGTATCTGTTGAATAACCATATACAGAGCCCAGTCTTAAAATTATATATTTTTTACCAGAATTTTTTAATTGTTTTTCATTTATAACTTTAGATTTAGCATAAGAAAGAGTTGGTCTAGTCTCTTCATCTTCATAAATATCATTTTTAACTTTTTCAATTCCTTCATAGACAACGTGTGTTGAAGGTATAATTATTTTACATTCGTCACTTATAGAATCTAGTATATTTTGGGTTCCTTTTTCAGCAACCAATATAATTTTATCATCTTTATCTTTATTACCTTCGCTTTGGGTTCTGGGCACATCAGTTATTCCCGCAAGATGGTGGACTATATCTGCATCTTTACAGTGTTTGTTTATTAAATCTTTGTCCAAAACATCTCCATGGATAAAATCCATATTCCAGTTCCTAACTTGATTAACTCTCTCTGAGACAAATCTATTGTCGATAACTACAATTTCATTATTCCAACTAACACCAGAGTATATCCTGCATAGCTCGGTTCCTATGTACCCTAGCCCTCCTGTGATAACGATTTTTTTCGACATTGCCGTTATTGCGCCTTATTAAAATTAGATCTTTACTTATATTATTTAAATCAATATTTCAATTAGGTATGAAAATCTACGATTGTTTTATGTTTTTTGACGAGGAGCTAATGCTAGATCTCCGCTTGAATATAATGAATAAATATGTGGATAAATTTGTCATTACAGAAGCTACATATATGCATAGTGGAAAGACTAAAAAGCTTCTTTTTGATATAAATAAGTTTTCAAGGTTTAAAGACAAAATTATTTATAAAGTTGTTGATAAAAAACCTGTAAATATTGAAGAAATAAATGAGAATGATAAGGATGAAAGAGATACCAGAGGTCAAAAACTTGTAAATAATAGTAGCAAGAGAGAACATTTTCAAAGAGAAATGGCTATGGAAGCTCTAAAAAATGCAGAGTCAGAAGATTTAATATTAATAAATGATATAGATGAAATACCAAATTTCAAAAATATAGATTTTAGAAATATTGATAAAAAAATTATAATTTTTAAACAAAGAGTTTTTTTATATAAATTTAATTTACTTTATGAAGGATTAAGCTGGTATGGATCAAAAGCTTGTAAAAAAAAAAACTTTATATCTCCACAATGGTTAAGAGATGTAAAGCATAAAAAATATTCACCTTTTAGATTAGACACATTATTTTCAAAAACTAAATACTCTAGTATTTGTCATATAGAAAATGGCGGTTGGCATTTTACCAATATAAAAACACCTGAAGATATTTTAAAAAAATTTTCAAACTATCTACATCATCAAGAGTTTGAGTATAGCGGGATTAACATAAATGATATTAAAGATATGATTAGAGGTAAAAAAATTTTATACGATCACAGTATAGATAGAACTCAAAAAAAAATAATGAGTTCTAAAACTCTAAAAAAAGTTGATCTTTCTGAAATGCCCGATTACTTAAGACAAAGCGATAAAAAATATAAAAATTGGTTGGAAGTCTAATGAGTGCTACCCGTAGTAGCTTTTTCACCAGCTTTTGTTTTCGGTAAATTCTCAACATCAATCCATTCAATTGGTTTTAATTCTTTAGTTAAAGCAATCTTTAAAACTTCATCTACACTTTTTACCGGTACAATTTCTATTTCATCTAAAATTTTCTGTGGTATTTCAGCCAGGTCTTTTTTATTATCAATAGGAATTAATACTTTACTAATTTTTGCCCTATGTGCTGCTAAAAGTTTTTCCTTAAGACCACCTATTGGAAGCACATAACCTCTTAATGTAACCTCACCAGTCATAGCTACTCTTTTATCAACAGGCACTCCAGTAATTGATGAAACTATCGATGTAACCATAGCAATACCAGCTGAAGGTCCATCTTTTGGCGTAGCTCCTTCAGGAACATGTATATGAAAATCTTTTTTTTCAAATAAAGGTGGTATTATTCCGTACTCTAAAGATTTTGATCTAACGTAAGATTTAGCTGCTTTAACCGACTCTTGCATAACATCGCCTAATTTTCCAGTCATTTGCATTTTTCCTTTTCCTGGCATAACTGCACTTTCTATTTTTAATATTTCTCCCCCATATTCAGTCCAAGCTAGACCAGTTACTACTCCAACTTTATTATCTAATTCCATTTCGTCAGATTTAAATTTTTTAATTCCTAAATATTCAGACAGATTTTTTTTATCAATTTTAATTTTATCTATTTTGGTAGTTAAAATATTTTTTACAGTTTTTCTTGCTAGTTTTGATATTTCTCTTTCCAAATTTCGTACACCAGCTTCTTTTGTGTAACTCTGAATTATGTCATTAATAACATCATCTTCTAAATTTAATTCTTCCTTTTTTAAACCGTTGTCTCTAATTTGTTTTGGTAAAAGATAGTTGTTTGCTATATTAACTTTTTCATCTTCGGTATAGCCAGGTATTCTAATAACCTCCAATCTATCTAATAGTGGTGGCAAAATATTTAGTGTATTTGCTGTAGTAACAAACATTACATCTGATAAATCATAATCTACTTCAAGATAGTGATCATTAAAGGTTGAATTCTGCTCAGGATCAAGGGCTTCTAATAAAGCAGAAGATGGATCTCCTCTATAGTCTGTTCCAACTTTATCAATTTCATCTAAAAGAAAAAGTGGATTTTTTGTTCCAGCTTTTTTCATAAGTTGAATAATTTTTCCTGGTAACGATCCTATATAAGTTCTTCTATGACCTCTAATTTCGGCTTCATCTCTTATTCCACCTAAAGACATTCTGACAAATTTTCTTCCAGTAGATTTAGCAATAGATTTTCCAAGAGAAGTCTTCCCAACACCTGGAGGGCCAACAAGGCACAAAATTGCTCCTTTAATTTTTCCAACTCTTTTCTGTACCGCTAAATATTCTAAAATTCTTTCTTTGACTTTTTCTAAACCAAAATGATCTTCATCTAAAACTTTTTTAGCATCAGTAAGATTGATATTATCAACTGCCTTTTCTTTTAAGGCCCATGGCAACTCAACCATCCAATCAAGATAATTTCTTACAACAGTGGCTTCGGCTGACATAGCACTCATTGATTTTAATTTTTTTAATTCAGCTAAGCATTTTTTCGTAGCCTCTTTAGGCATTTTTGCTTTAATGATTGCTTTGTGCAATTGGGTAGTTTCATCTTTTCCATCCTCCATTTCCCCAAGCTCTCTTTGGATAGCTTTCATTTGTTCGTTTAAATAGTACTCTCTTTGAGTTTTTTCCATTTGATTTTTAACTCTACCCCGTATTCTTTTTTCAACACTAATAACATTCATTTCGTTATTTACATGTTGCATTAATTTTTCTAATCTTGTTTTTAAATCTATCATTTCTAATAATTCTTGTTTATCAAAAATTGAAATATTTAATTGTCCAGCTATATGATCAGCTATCATAGATGGATTTTTTTGCCGCTTTAAACTGGACATTAACTCTAACGAAACTTTTTTATTTAAATTAGTTAATTTTTCTAGTTTTCTAACTATCGCTGTAGATAAAGCTAACAAATCTTCTTCCGACAAATCGATTTTATCTTTAACTGTTTCTATTGTGCATGATAAAAAATCTTTGTCATTTTTACACTCTAATATTTTAACTCTTTCTATTCCTTCTACTAATACTTTTACTGTGCCATCAGGTAATTTTAAAAGCTGCAGCACTTTTCCTTCACAGCCAAAAGAATATAAATCTTTTTCTGTAGGATTATCTATTTCTGCATTTTTTTGTGTAATTAAAATTATCTTTTTATTAGTTTTCATTACCTCATTTAATGATTTGATTGATTTGTCTCTTCCAACAAATAAAGGAACAATCATTCCAGGAAAAACCACTATGTCTCTCAATGGTAATGATGGGAAAAAAATATTTTTGCTCATGCACCACATTATATGGTCATTATTAAAAATATTTCAACTAATTTGTTAAGCTACGGATGGTTTTTTGGTTTTGGAGTGTATAATCAATGGTTCGCTATTATTTTTTACCACAGCTTGATTAATGATCACTTCTTCCACACCCTCCATAGTTGGAAGGTTAAACATTGTTTTTAGCAACAAAGCCTCAATAATTGATCTTAATCCTCTAGCACCCGTCTTTTTCGCTATTGCTTTTTTTGCTATTTCTAGAATAGCCTCATCTTTAAAAATTAATTTTACATTTTCAAATTCAAAAAGCCTTTTGTATTGTTTAATTAGTGAATTTTTTGGTTCTTTTAATATTTTAATTAATGATTTTTCGTCCAACTCTTGTAAAGTTGATAATATTGGCATTCTTCCAACAAATTCAGGAATTAGACCATATTTTATTAAATCCTCTGGCTCTAAATTTTTAATAAGTTCTCCTGATGATTGATCTTGAAAATGTTTTACTTTAGCGCCAAAACCTATAGAGGTATCAGAACCTCTTTTTGCTATCACTTTATCCAAACCTGAAAAAGCTCCACCACAAATAAATAAAATATTTGTAGTATCTACTTGCAAAAATTCTTGTTGTGGATGTTTTCGTCCACCTTGAGGTGGTACACTAGCTACAGTTCCTTCCATAATTTTAAGTAAGGCTTGCTGAACTCCCTCGCCAGAAACGTCTCTTGTTATGGAGGGGTTTTCAGATTTTCTACTTATTTTATCAACTTCATCAATGTAAACAATACCGCGCTGAGCTTTTTCAACATTATAGTCTGCCGCCTGTAATAATTTTAAAATAATATTTTCTACATCTTCACCAACATAACCCGCCTCTGTTAATGTAGTGGCGTCAGCCATTGTAAACGGTACATCAATAATTCTTGCCAAAGTTTGAGCTAATAATGTTTTACCACATCCTGTTGGTCCCACCATGAGTATATTAGATTTAGATAATTCAACATCTTTACTACTTTTGGACATATGATTTAATCTTTTATAATGATTGTGGACGGCTACTGACAAAACTTCCTTTGCGTAAGTTTGTCCTATGACGTAGTCATCTAATACATTGCAAATTTCTTGTGGCGTGGGTACGCCTTCTTGATTTTTAACAAAAGAATCTTTATTTTCTTCTTTAATTATGTCCATGCATAATTCAACACACTCATCACAAATGAAAACTGTAGGTCCAGCAATTAGCTTTCTGACTTCGTGCTGGCTTTTGCCGCAAAAAGAGCAATAAAGTATATTTTTGTTATTTTTATCAGTCATAAATTTATAATCGAATCAGTTGAATCCAAAATAGACTAATGGATAAAGTTATCAAGTTTAAGTTATTTACAAACACTAAATCTAGTGCTTTAGGATCTTTTTGCCACAACTTCGTCAATTAAGCCAAAAGCTTTAGCATCCGCTGGAGACATAAAATTATCTCTTTCTAAAGCTTTTTTAATTTCTAGTTCATTTTTTTTTGTGTGTTTAGAATAAATTTTATTTAATCTTTCTTTTAATGCCATTATCTCTTTTGCATGAATTTCTATATCAGTTGCTTGTCCTTGATATCCAGCAGAAGGTTGGTGAACCATAATTCTAGAATTTGGAAGTGAAAATCTTTTCCCTTTTTCGCCTGCAGCAAGCAAGAATGAACCCATGGACGAGGCTTGACCGATACATAATGTTGAAACAGGAGGTTTTATATATTGCATCGTATCATAGATGCCTAGACCAGCAGTTACTAAACCTCCAGGACTATTAATATATAATGATATTTCTTTTTTTGAGTTTTCTGACTCTAAAAATAATAATTGTGCTGTTACAAGAGTAGATACTGCGTCATTAACTGGACCAACTAAAAAAATTATTCTTTCTTTTAATAATCTTGAATAAATATCATACGCTCTCTCTCCTCTATTTGATTGCTCAACAACCATAGGTATGAGATTATTCATGTGCTCTTCAATTCTATCTTTCATAACGAATCCTTATTTCGATGTTATACAACTTATGATTACTTTTTTCTAATTTTTTTATTTTTTTTGATAGATTTATCTGTTTTTTTAGATTTTTCAGAGATTTTCCTGTCGTCCTTGTAATGCTGATGGGATTCATGATGTTCTTCGAGTAAATTTTCAGCTTCTTTAGTGGAAATAGTTTTTTTTGTTACTTTAGAATTTTTTTTAATTAAATTAATAATTTTTTCTTCATAAATTGATCCTCTTAAACTTGCTGACGCAGATGGATTTTTTTGATAATATTCTATTACTTGGTTTTGTTGACCTGGCATTGATTTTATTTGCTTTTGAATTTCATTTTGGACTTCTTTATCTTCTACCTTAAGATTATTTTTTTCACCAATCTCATTTAATATAAGACCTAATTTAATTCTTTTTTTAGCTACTTTGTGACTTTCTATCTTATTTTTTTCAGCATCCTCTTTGGGCAATTCTTTAGTTATCAAAGCAAGCTCTTGTTGGATTAGGTTGTCAGGTAAATCAATTTTATGAATCTTTTCTATTTGATTTAATATATTTTCTTTTGTCAATGCATCTAAATTCATTTTATACTGATTTTGGATTTGTTTCGTTGCTAATTGCTTTAAATCATTTAAATCTTTAGCACCAAAACTTTTTGCAAAATCTTCATCAACTTTTGTTAATTCAGGCTTTTTTAAATTTAAAATTTTACATTTAAAAACAGCTTCTTTGTTTGCAAATTCTTTTGTAGGATAATTTTCAGGCAAGATTACTTTGATTAACTTTTCTTGATTTTTTTTTACCTCTAATAGTTGTTTATCAAAACCTTTAATAAACAAGTCCTTTCCTAAAACTACTTGAGTATTTTTCCTCTTGTTGCCCTCAAAATTTTTATCATTTATTTTTGCTTCATAATCAAAAATTACTAAATCACCATTTTCAGCAATTTCATTTTCTTTTTTATCTTTAAAACTATTTTGGCTTTTTGCAATTTCATCTATTTTTTTTTGAGACTCTTCTTTGGTTACATTAATTTCGTATTCTGTAAATTTAATATTACTTATTGGCTTAAGTTTTACTTTAGGTAATTCATCTATTTCTAAAGTATATGTTAAATCTTTTCCTTCACCATAAGATTTTAAATCTAACTTTGGTTGACCTGCAGCTTTTAATTTTTTTTCTTTCAACGCTTCAGTTGATGTTTCTTGTAAAACTTTTTCTAAAATTTCCCCATATACTGCCTTGCCAAACTGTCTTTTTAAAACATCAACTGGAACTTTTCCTGGCCTGAACCCTTTAATGTTAACTGTTTTACTGAGTTCATTTAATCGTAAAAAAAAATTTTCATCCATAGATTTCTTATCTACGACAACTTTTAAATTTGTTTTTAATCCTTTTTTGGATTCTACTGTTATTTTCATATTTATACTTTTGTTACACAAACATTAAACTGTTGCATTCAATAAATGCCGCAGATGTGTTGGTGGGCAAGAAGAGACTCGAACTCTTAAACCTTGCGGTACTAGTTCCTAAGACTAGCGCGTATACCAATTCCGCCACTTGCCCGTGCAGGAGTTATTATCAAATTAAAAGATATTGTCCAAGGCAATTTAAGAACTTTTAATTTTACTACCTTTTTTTACAATAAAAATTCCCAATATTACAGCAAACAGCGATAAAGTTACTTTTGGAGTAATTACTTCATTTAAAAATACAAAACCTAATATTACACCAAAAATTGGTATTAAGTAGGCTACCTGAGCTTGAAAGACCAAACCATTATGTTTTAAAATATAAAACCTTAGAAGCCAAGCTATGCCTGTTGAAAAAAAACCTAAATATAACAAGGAAATTGTAGAATCTAATCGTGGAGACAAATTCCAAGGATGCTCAATAAAAATACAAAATGGTAATAATATTAGGGATCCCCAAATCAAAATTGATGCTGTAACATTTTCATTTTTTTTATCACTAATTTTTAACGTAAGTAAACCACCTATTACATAAAATGTAGATCCACATAAAATTAAAAATGCTGAGAAAATATTGTTTTTATTAATTAAAATATTATCAGAAAATAAAAAAACTATCCCCGAAAATCCTATTAAAATTCCTATGGATTTTATAAAGTTAATTTTTTCATTGCTTGTAAAAAAATGCGCTAATACAGTTGCGCTTAGTGGTGTGCTGGCCATTAAGATTGCAGCTAAATTACTTTGCACATTTTTTACACCATAAGCTATTAAAAAAAAAGGTATCGCTAAGTTAATAACACCAATAGCCGCAAACCAATACCAATCTTTAGAAAATGCCTCTATTTTAATTTTTTTTGCATAGCATAATAAAATAACAGGAATTGCTCCAAAAAAAATTCTTAAAAAAGCGATGGTAAGTGGTCCATATGAATAGGTGGCAATTTTTATATTAAAAAAAGCTGAAGCCCAGATAAGAGCCAATAAAACTAAAATGAAATAATCAAAAGATTTTGCATTTCTCATTCTGAAATTTATTCCTTTCTTGCTGCATGTTTATTTATTAATATTTTTAACTTTTATTCTTTTAATCTTTTTAAAGCACTTGGTATGCCTTTAACTATATCTTCTGCAATTAATCCTTTTC
This sequence comes from uncultured Pelagibacteraceae bacterium, assembly GCA_905612235.1. Classification (GTDB taxonomy): domain Bacteria; phylum Pseudomonadota; class Alphaproteobacteria; order Pelagibacterales; family Pelagibacteraceae; genus AG-414-E02. Next base: position 13,671 of record CAJQRF010000036.1, read on the forward strand.
CAAAATTTTTTGCTATATCTCCATGTAACCAAGCAGCTGCACAACAAGCTAAAAAAGGGTTCATTTTTTTTTTACCTATTAAGCTTACTGCAATACCGCTCAAAACATCTCCAGAACCAATTACTGCTAACTCTGGTGAATCGTGAGTATTAATTACTAATTTCTTATTGTGTGAAGCTATTATTGAACTAGATCCCTTCAATATAATATTTGAATCTGTAATTTTTACAGCGCTAAGAGCTTTATCAACTGTGCTAATATTTCTTTTAACTTTAGGAAAAATTTTATGAAACTCCCCCATGTGAGGAGTAATTATTTTATTTTTGTCTAGTAATGAATATAGGGATTTAAAATCATTTTTAAAACATGTCAGCGCATCAGCATCTAGAACAACGTATTTTACGTGTTTAAGTATTGCTTTAGTAATCTCTTTTATCTTTTTATTTTTGCCAGAACCTGGACCTATAAGCATAGATGTAATTTTCTCTTTTTTTAAAAAAGTTTTTAATTCTTGGACATTGTTTATCTCTTTTTTTAAAACTGAAGGAAACTTAATGGAATAAATTGGTAGAGTTTGTTGTGAGCATAAAATTTTTACAGAACCCGTTCCTGTTCTTAGAGCAGCTTCGGCACTAAGCATACTGGCTCCAGTATACTCTTTTTTGCCACCAAAGATAACAACTCTTCCTCTGCTGTATTTATGATGAAAATTTTTTTTTATTGGTAAATTTTTTACCCATAATTTAGGTGAATTTATCAGTAAATTGCTTTTCATTTTTTTTTTACTAAAACCTATGTCTGTTAATTCTAATTTACCACAAAACTCCTTACCTGATTTAATAATTTGACCCAATTTAATTGCATGCAATGTAACTGTGTAGTTTGCTTTAATAGCTGAACCTAATATTTTTCCTGTATCTGACGAAATTCCTGACGGCATATCGATAGAAATAACTTTATTATTACTATTATTTATTTTAATAAATATTTTTTTTAAGTATCCTTTGATATTTCTGTTTAAACCAATTCCAAATATAGCATCAACTATTATTTCATTCTTAAGAATTTTAAATGAGGAAATTTTTTTAATTTTTTCTCCATAATCTTTTAAAGCCTTTAAAGAATCGCCTTTATAATCATTTTTGTTAATTAATGAATATACCTGAGTTTTATAACCATTCTTTATTAGATGTTTTGCTACTACAAACCCATCACCTCCGTTATTTCCTGGGCCACAAAGGACAATTATTGGTTGTTTGTTGGTGCAAATTTGCCTTATCTTTAGGAAAATTTTCCTACCTGCATTTTTCATAAAAAAATAGGATGTTTTTTTAAAAAACTCACTTTTCTCAAAGATCTTCATTTCTTTTGAAGAAACGGCGTGATTTGATGTTTTTTCGTTATGTGCTGACTGCATAT
>CAJQRF010000037.1 GCA_905612235.1 uncultured Pelagibacteraceae bacterium
TTGCACTAAATCTTTTAATCCATGATTTTGAGTATAAGTTCTACATAATTTACTAGCTATTTTGGTGTCAAAAATATTTTTTATATTACATTTAAGAAAATATTCTAAACCAGAGACATCATATCTTAAATAGTGGCCAATTTTTGTAATTTTAGCATTCTCCAAAATTTTTACAATATTAGGAGCTTTGTAATTTTTTCGATTGGGTTGGATTATATAAGCTTCATTATTTCCAGTGCTAATTTGTATTAAACTCAAATTATCTCTGTGAGGAATTTGCAAGCCTGAACCTTCAGTATCAATGGCAATACTGGAATGTTTTTTCAATTCATTTAAAACATCAGTAGAAATATCATCTTGAAACTTATAAAATTTAGTCATACTTAAAAACATATATAATGTTAATATTATCAAAATGCAAAATAATCAAAAAATAATAGCAATTTTCGGTGCCGGGGGATTTCTGGGCAAACATTTGATGCGCAAATTAACAAAATTGGACTATAGAGTTAAAGTAGCAACTCGAAACCCTTACTTAAAAGGATATTTAAAACCTTTAGGTAGTCCTGGGCAGATTGAACTTTTTAAAACAAATATTTTTAATGAAGATGACGTTAGGGAGGTTTTAAAAGATTGTGATTTTGTAATTAATCTGGTTGGTATTTTACACGAAACAAAAAAACAAAAATTTAGTCAAATTCACTCCCAGTTCCCATTTATGTTAAGCAATTTATGCAATGAATATGATATTAAAAAATTAGTTCATGTTAGCGCATTAGGAATTAAAGAAAATCACGATTCAAAATACATGCAATCTAAATCACAGGGGGAAAAAAATATTAAGGAAATTTTTAAATCATCTATTATTTTAAGACCTTCGATAGTATTTGGTCCAGAAGATAAGTTTTTTAACACTTTTGCCTCATTGGCACAATTTTCTCCTGTTCTTCCATTGATAGGAGGGGGAGAAACAAAATTTTCTCCTATATATGTTGGGGATGTTGCGAAAGCAATTGTAAAATCTTTAGAGTTAGACAATTTAGAACCTAAAATTTATGAACTTGGCGGACCTAAGAATTATTCTTTTAAAGAGTTGATGGAAATCTTATTAACTGAAATTAAGAAGAAAAGATTTTTAATTTCTATTCCTTTTGGTTTTGCAAAATTTCAATCTTATTTTTTGCAAATGATGCCAAATCCACTCCTAACACCTGATCAAGTTGAGTTGTTAAAACATAATAATATTGTTTCTGGAGATTATTTTAAATTAAAAGACCTTGGTATTACCGGAACACCAATTCAGGATATCTTACCTAAATACATTTATAGATTTCGAACAGGCGGGCAATTCGGTTAAAATTACAAACCGTATCCTCCAGGAATAATAATATAGTGAATAGCTAAGACAATACCAACTGAAACACTTAATCCAAAAATCATTTTAACAAAGTCTTTACCGATAAGTGGAAACACATATTTAAATTTATAGTCTTTATTCATTGTTGAGATTGCAAGCTCCCTTCCACATAACAATCCTACAAAAACCCATGTTGTAGACATTGGAAGATCATTTAACTCTTTAAAGTAATAAAGTACCACAGCATAAATTGTATTAATGATAGTTGCGGAACGCGCATATCTTGTTCCTGTTTTATCCAAAACAACTTTTTGAATTGGCCCACCTTGAATATAAAAAATATAAAAAAGTAAAATTGTAAAATAAGCAAGTACAACTGCTAATAATGAAATATTAAGTTGTCTTGGTAAATAAACTGCAATATTTGCAACATCATGAGAAAGCCACACTGCCCACAAGTAAGCTGAACTAACCCAAACTGAGTTACGCCAAAATGCAATGCTTTTTTCTCCAGTTACTTCGTCAAATTTCTCATTTATAAATTTAGAAATAACTATCCAGCAAATATAAGCTGCACCAGCTGCAATACTATAACCAACGATACTCTTCATAAGCATTTTCTCTAACACAACAGTTGAAGCAAACGCAGATAAGACTAAGAACGTTGTTGAAACAGGAATCCCTATTCTTGTAAGTAATAATAATATTCCAGGGGCAACAGCGTGGTACCATTGAATTTCTTGATATGGAATTCTTGTTAATCGACCGTACGAAATATCTCCATCATGCGCCCACCAACCATAAGTTATAGTAACAATCATCGCAAACGAAGCTGCTGTGGCTAATGTGTACCACTTAAACCACTTTTGTTTTGAAGCTATAAATGTTCCTAGCGTTTGAATAGAATCGTTACCAATTACAGACCAGCCCGCTAAGGTAAAACCGACGATTGTGTAGATTAATGTTAGTTCCATAAAGTTATTTCTATATAAGCTTAGGAAATAATTTAATCCAGTAAAAAGTTCATTTATTTAAAAATTTGATAGACCTAAGTTTCCTTCATTATAATACTTTGAACTCTCGTCA
>CAJQRF010000038.1 GCA_905612235.1 uncultured Pelagibacteraceae bacterium
GACGCTACTAATCTTACTGTTTTGCCTGGAATCATTGATACACAAGTTCATTTTAGAGAACCTGGTTCTACAGATGTTGAGGATTTAGAATCGGGCAGTAAAGCGGCAGTTTTAGGTGGAGTAACTTCTTTATTTGAAATGCCCAACACTAATCCACCCACATCTAATCAAACTGAATTTAATAAAAAACTTAGCTTAGCTAAAAATAGAATGTTTTCTAATTATGCTTTCTATTTTGGTGCAACACCACAAAATATGGAAGATTTAAAAAACGTTGATAAGCTTGAGGGATGTTGTGGGGTCAAATTATTTGCAGGCTCTTCTACAGGAAGCCTTTTAGTTAAGGATGAAGAAGATATAGAAAAAGTTATCTCAAACAGTTCTAAAATTGTTTCTATTCATTCTGAAGATGAAGATATTCTTAACCTTAGAAAAAAATTTATAAAAAAAGGTGACGTAAGCTCACATCCAATTTGGAGAAATGAAGAGTGCGCCATGTCCTCAACTAGAAGAGTGGTTAAAATTGCAGAACGTTATAAGAAAAAAATACATGTTTTGCATGTTACAACAAAAGAAGAAGTCGAATTTTTATCAAGGTACAAAGGTAATGTTACTTTTGAAATCACTCCTCAGCATTTAACTATAAGCGCTCCTGATTGTTACAATAACCTTGGATCCCTTGCGCAAATGAATCCTCCAATTAGAGATAAAAAGCACCAAGATATGCTTTGGAAAGCTGTAAAAGATGGAATAGCAGATACCATTGGTTCAGATCATGCACCACATAGTTTAGAAAATAAAAAGAAAGAATATCCTCAAACTCCATCAGGAATGCCGGGAGTTCAGACCTTAGTCCCACTTATGCTTAATCATGTGAATAACAATAAGTTAACCTTAAACCAATTCATAAAATTAGTTTGCGAAAATCCAGTAAGAATTTTTGGAATAAAAAATAAAGGTTACATCAAAGAAGGATATGATGCTGATTTAACCATCGTTGACATGAATATGAAAAAAGTTATTAAAAACGATTGGATCGCAAGTAAATGCGGCTGGACTCCATTTGATGGTTATGAAGTAAAAGGTTTTCCTTTAGGAACGATTGTAAATGGGAAAGCAATTGTTTGGGATGGTAAGCTTATTGAAAAAGCTAATGGTAAACCTTTAAAATTTTAGAGTAAATTTTCTTTCCAAAACTTAAAGTAATCCTTTCTGAACGATCCCCATTTATTTCCACCTTCGTAAGAACCTGTACCAATACATTTTTCAGCATAGTAAGCATCCCAGTTTTTTACAAGAAATAATCTTTTATCTTCTTTGAAAAGTTTATGAAATTCTTCTTCAGATTTAACTTCACCATGTTTTATCATGAGATCCATTTGTTCCTTGTTCCAGCTTCCATCATCTTCTGTATAGTAGGGTGGACAATTATAAAAGGTTTGTGGTTCTTCCTGATATGAAGCTTTCCAATTACCAAGGAACCCATGATGCCATCCTTTTTTAACTGTTATTTCTATATCTCCTCCATTTGCTTTAATTTTTTCGCCTTGGGTTACACAGTGTTTTGCTAGTGTATAGTCATCCTTGCCACCTAGTACCATCCAGGTTTTAGTTTCTTTTATCGGCTGAGGGTTTCTAAACATTCCTATACTCCAACAATCTGGAGATCTAGGTTGTGCAGCAGCAAAATATAAATCTTTACTCACAATTGCATCTCTTAATCTTTTTTCAGAAATCATAAGTGAAATCATCCCACCTCGTGAATAACCAGAAATACCAACTTTTTTTATATTAATTTTTGGATCTTTTGATAAATGTTCAAGCGTCATAAATGCATCAATATAAGTTGACCAATGTGTTGCTTGTTGCTGATTTGCGTATGTATTTATTACACTTCTTCCAGAAAAATTATCTAAGTACATTACCGCTATTCCCATTTTTAACAATGGCTTTAGTTGCTTTCTATAATGTTTATACCATTCATCCATAAATTCAGCAGGTCCACCGCTTGAATGAGCTATTATTAAAACTGGGAACGGACCTTCACCCTTGGGATAATGAATTAACGCATCCACCTTGACTGGACGATCTTTATATCGCCCTTCTTTTATTTCCAAATAATCTTCCGCATTATATGATTGAATTTTTATCAACTCAGCATTTTTATGAATTCCATATTTTTCCTTCATTACTTTTAATGGGGATCTAAATCCCGCAAACGCAGAATTTGCAATTAATAAACAAATTATAATTAGGAATATTTTTTTCATTTAAGAATGTTGTGTTTTTTTAAATCTCCTTTTATCTCATCGAGTATAGTAGGATCATCAATAGTTGCTGGCATTTTATAAGGCTCACTATCTGCTATTTTTCTCACTGTTCCTCTTAATATTTTACCAGATCTTGTTTTAGGTAATCTTTTTATAACAATAGCAGTTTTAAAAGCTGCAACAGGCCCAATCTTTTGCCTAACCATTTGAACGCATTCTTTTGAAATGTCTTCATGACTTTTAGTAACACCAACTTTAAGTGTTAATAAGCCAATGGGTAATTGTCCTTTTAATTTATCTGCAATTCCTAAAACCGCGCATTCTGCAACATCTTGATGTTCAGCTAAAACTTCTTCCATGGCACCCGTTGATAATCTATGACCGGCAACATTAATAATGTCATCAGTTCGTGACATAATCCAAACGTAACCATCTTCATCAATGTGTCCCGCATCATACGTTTGATAGTAACCAGGATAGTTTGACATATAAGTTTCTTTATATCTTTCGTCAGCACCCCAAAGAGTTGGAAAAGTTCCTGGCGGAAGAGGGAGTTTAACAACTACATCTCCCATTTCATTGGGTTTAGCTTGTTTACCATCACTTTTTAATACTTGTACATCATAACCTGGCACAGGTTTGCATGCAGATCCGTATTTTGTTTTTTCTAGTCCTAAGCCAACACAGTTTGCGCTTATTGCCCAACTTGTTTCTGTTTGCCACCAGTGATCAATAACAGGAACTTTTAATAAATTTTCTGCCCATTTTAATGTATCGGGATCAGCTCTTTCTCCTGCAAGAAATAAAGATTCAAATGAAGATAAATCATATTTCTTAAAAAATTTTCCATTAGGATCTTCTTTTTTAATAGCACGAAAAGCAGTAGGCGCAGTGAAAAGTGATTTTACTTTATGTTCAGAAATTATTCTCCAAAACACTCCAGCATCAGGAGTGCCCACAGGTTTTCCTTCAAACAAAACAGTGGTGCATCCATAGAAGAGGGGAGCATAAACAATATAAGAATGACCGACTATCCAACCAATATCACTAGCTGACCACCACACATCATCAGGATTAATGTTGTAAATATTTTTCATTGTCCATTTAAGAGCAACAATGTGACCACCAATATCTCTAACAATTCCTTTTGGAATCCCTGTAGTTCCTGAAGTGTAAAGTATATAAGCGTAGTCATTAGCATTCATCTCAACACACTCGACTGGTTTTGCTTCTTTTATTGCATCATTCCAATCAATATCATTTTTATCCAAATCAGCTTTAAAATCTTTTCTTTGGTAAATAATACATTTTTCCACTTTGTGTTTTGCTAGTTCAATTGCTTTTTTTAGAAGAGGTTTGTAAGCAATTGTTTTTCCTGGTTCATACCCACATGAAGCTGATAAAATGATTTTAGCCTTAGAATCATCTATTCTGCTAGCAAGTTCGTTTGCAGCAAAGCCACCAAAAACAACAGAATGAATTGCACCAATTCTTCCACAAGCAAGCATAGCAATAACTGCTTCAGGGATCATAGGCATATAGATTATAACCCTATCTCCCTTTTTAATTCCTTGATTAACTAGAGCTCCTGCGAAAACTGAAACCTGATCTTTTAATTCAGAATAAGTTATTTTTTTTTTTGAATTTGTGATTGGACTATCGTAAATAATGGCTAGCTTTTTTCCGTTTCCATTTTTGACGTGTAAATCTATAGCATTATAGCATGTGTTTGTAATTCCATCTTCATACCACTTGTAAAAAGGTGGATTGATAGAATTGAGAACTTTTGTAGGTTTTTTATACCAAAAAATATCATCAGAAATTTCTGACCAAAACTTTTGTGGGTTTTTTATAGAATCTTGATAAACGTCTTGGTATTTAGGTGTCATAGTCAAAATCAGCACACTATTAAAGCATAACATTTTACCTATTGCATTATTTTATTTAGCCTATATTTAAGTAGTAAAACTATGCCTAAGATCACATATATTGAACATAATGGAAAATCTCATACGGTTGAGGTTGCAAATGACTTTACTGTTATGGAGGGAGCTGTTCAAAATAATATACCAGGTATAGACGCAGATTGTGGAGGGTCCTGTGCTTGCGCAACTTGTCACGTTTATGTTGATGAAACATGGTACAAGAAATTAAAAAAACAGGAGGAAACTGAAACCGATATGCTTGATATGGCTTTTAAACCAAACAATCTTAGTAGACTGTCTTGTCAAATTACAGTAACAGACGAATTAAATGGCTTGGTCGTAAAAATGCCATCAAAACAAGGATAATTAAATTATGATTAAAACTGACGTATTGGTAATTGGAGCGGGTCCCGTAGGACTGTTTGCGGTGCACCAGCTAGGAATAATAGGACTTAAAGCCGAAGTAGTTGATAATTTAGATAAAATTGGTGGCCAGTGTATAGAGTTATATCCAGACAAGCCCATTTACGATATTCCAGCTCTACCAATATGTACTGGAGAAAGCTTAACTATTAATTTACTTGAACAAATAAAACCTTTTAAACCAAATATTCATTTAAACCAAAGAGTAGAAGAAATTGCTAAACAGGAAACAAACTGGAAAATAACAACCAACAAAAAAAAAGTTTTTATTGCTCCAAACATTGTTATTGCTGGTGGAGTAGGCTCCTTTGAACCAAGAAAATTTCCAATTGAAGAGGCGGTAAAGTTTGAAAATAATGGCGTTTATTATTCAATTAAGGATAAAAATAATTT
>CAJQRF010000039.1 GCA_905612235.1 uncultured Pelagibacteraceae bacterium
CCATTTTATCAGCATTAAAATACTTTTCTATTTTGTTTTTTGCAAATTGTGCTTTTGCATCCCAAACTTTCCTATTGTTACAAAAGTCAATCAAAGAATTTCTAATGTCTTCTATTTGAGAAAATTTTATCAATTTACCACATTCGTTATCAAAAAATTCACTAACGGCCCCAACATCAGTTGCTAAAGTTGGGGTTCCTACACTCATAGCTTCTGCTATTGACAACCCAAATCCCTCAAAACTTATAGTTAATGATAAAAATAAATCTAAGCTTAAAATAATTTTTTTACTATCAATATCAACATAGTCTAAAAATTCTATTCTATTTTCTAAACCTAAATTTTCTACAAGTTTTTTTAATTTATTTTTTTGATTTCCTTCATCTTCTCCTACGATAAGAACTATCATTTTTTTTTGATATTCCTGGGAAAGCTTAGAATATGCTAAAATAAGGTTTTCATGGCCTTTGTCTGGGGTCAATCTTGAAACCATTCCCACTTTTAATGCAGACGAATTATCTTTAATTAGTCTTGAACTTAAATAATTTTTTCTTGGAAAATTATTTATTGGAACGCCATTGTGAATTACATGACCCTGCAATCTACCACTTTCTAATAAATTAGAATTATAAAATAAAGTTTTTTTTGTAGCTTCTGATACAGTTATTAAACTTGTAAGATTTCGTATTAAAAAAAAATCAATAATTCTGAAAATTGTACCCATAAATAAAGGGGGCTTTTGACAGGCATGATGTATGACCATACTTTTTACAGGTATTTTTAAATTTTTTGATGCTAAAATTGCCGCTTGTTCACTTCGAAAAATTCCATAATTTCCACATTCACAAAGTAAAACATCCAAATTTAGATTTGATAAAATTTTTTTAAATTTAAAAATTGTTAACACAAGAAAAACTGGATTTAAAAAGTAGAAAATTATTTTTTCTATTAAATTTTTTCTTTCACCATCAAAAAAAGATTTAAAAAAAATAAATTTTATATTTTTTAACTTTGCTAAGTCTTTCATTAAAGGTTTAGCTCCCTGATTTTTGAAATTAGTAAAGATAGTTATTTCTTTTTCTAAAAAATCTTTAGAATGTAACAAATATCTTAAGTAGCTATTAACCCCGCCACCAGAATCAGACTCCCATACTATTGCTATTTTATTTATTTTTTTCATTAAAATTTAAGTATATTCAAAAATGTTAATTTTTTGAATTTAGTCCAAAAGAATTAGGCATTTTTAAATTTTTTTGCGAATATCTATTGACGTAAAAAAGTCTTTTAAAATAAAAAAAAGGAATTGATAAAATATGTTTTATTTTTTTATGCTTTATGCTATTTTTCCAAGTAACTAATTCACATTTCAATGGCAAAAAATTAAAAATAATTTTTGAAGTTTCTGTAGTAAATTTATAACCGTAAAATATTATATAATCTTTCATAATATATTCTAAAAATTTTATGTCTCTATTATAAAATATTTTTTCATTGAAAGTAATTTTAAAATCTTTGTTAATACCGTTTAGATCTCTTCCACTCACTTTATCTCCCCACCACTTTAAATCAAAAAATGTAGAATATTTCAGACAGTTTTTATATTCTAAATTATATGTATTGCAAAAATCTTTCATAACTTCAAAATGATTTTTGTGTAACATTTCTAACTGAACTAAAAAAATTCTTTTGTTTATTTTTTTTAGTTGTTTAATTCCATTTACAATTAAATCTAGTTGAAAATAAATAGATTTAGCAAAAAAATGTTTTCCTTCGTCATATCGTATCCAATTATTTACTGATGAGCTTATAGAGGATAGTGGATTTCTTATAGTATGTATTATGTCAAAATCTACATTATTTATTTTTTTTGCAATATATCTCGTGAATTCGATTTCATGAGTGTTTATTATCATAATCTTTTTTTTACTAATATCATGACCACATGTTTTTGCGTATGCATGATGCAACATCAATATTATCTGGTGTAATTTATTGTTATAATTATTTTTAAATTCTTTTTTGAAAATCTGTAAAAAATTTATTTTAAATTTTTCTTTATCTACTAAATAGTATTGATCTTTATTCTCACCTAGCCTGTCATATCTTTCTATTTTTCCCTCTCCAACTCTTGAGTCGAAAAAATGCAGACGATTTTTTATAAAATTTGAAACTATTTCATTAGGATCATCTGACGATATAGATTCTATTTGCTTTTTACTTATTATTGAATTGCCAGGAAATTGAAGGACTTCAGGGTGTCCATCAAATAGGCTTTGAAAAAATTCTGAACCTGCTCTGCTTCCAGCAACGAGTAAAAGTGTTTTCATAAATAGTATTTTTAAAAATTAAATTTTTAATTTTGCAACCTTTTTCCAATTAAATAAAAAAAATATTTTATTGTTAAAAAAAAGATACATTTAGATCGTTTTCTTTTTTATCATTCGGTTGATCAAGTAATTTAACTGGAAAATCAGTTTCATTTTTTTCTCTTTTTAAATTATACTGTTTGGGTGAAAATGTTAGCTCTATAACTGTGGGTAAATAATCTTTAGTTGTAGTACCAAAATTATTTACATGAATATGCACCAAGTCTAAATTGAGCTTTTCAACAAATTGTCTTATTTTTTCTAACATTAAATCACAATTGTGAAATTCCATTACTAGTCCAGATAATCTTTCTTGATATTTGATGATTTGGTCCAATACTCGATACTCGTTACCTTCTATGTCTATTTTTAAAAAAAAGTTTTCATCTATCCATCTTTTTAAAATTGTATCCATGTCAATAATTTCAACATTTGGTATGCTGGGGTCGTGATATCCTTTCGATCCAAAAAAAGATTTTATATGAATTTTATCAGTATTATTGAAAAAAATATTATAACTAAAAAAAGAAAAAAATCTTTGGAACTGTTCTTTTGTTCGATATTTTAGTAGGAAAAGTTCTATTAAATCCTTAATAAATCTTTTAAACCAAAACAATCTTGTGACGCTGTAATCGACACAAACTATCTTTGCTCCAGAATGCTTCCTAAATTGTTTTTCAAATGACCAATCGTCCCCTAGACCAAAACTATAAAGAATGGATGTATTCTTCAATGATTTTTTAGGAATGCAGTATCCACCATCATTTTCTTTACCAACACGTATTAGTTCTGTTTTAAAAATTGGTTTAAAAAAATATGGTAAGCGAAAGGAATTATTTTTCATTAATTTGTTTCTTAATTATTTACTATACAGAAAGCATATATTCTAGGGTTTTTTTACTTTTTTTTAATTTTTTATTAGTGTATCCGAAAGCAAGAACTGCTTGACGAAGATTCATATCTAAACCATTCAAAACCTTTAAATTATTTTTTATAGAATCTGAAATTAATTTTGTAATTTTTGGATTATAAATAATATCAAAAACACTTAATTTTTTTGAAGCATTTTTTAATTGTCTAAACAATAATGGAGATTTGTTTTTATTTTTATTAAAACCAATTGAAGTGCAATTAATAACAGTATCAAATTCTTTTAAATCGATTTTGGAAATATTTTTAAAATTAATCCATTTTGACCCAATTTTTTTCGAAAATTTTTCAGAAAGTTTAGATCTTCCAACTATTGTTAGGTTACTTTTTTTTAACATTTCTGCAATAAAATAAGAAGATACTGCTTTACCGGCTCCCCCGGCTCCAATTAGAACAATTTTTTTATTATTTATTCTTCCAAATTTTTTTTTAAAAGATTTTAAAGCGGCCTCCCCATCTGTATTGGTTCCTTGTAAATTTCCTGCTTGGTCTCTAAAAATGCAATTTACAGCACCAACTTTTCTTGAGGAATTTGTTAGCCTTCTCTTTAGCCATTCAAATACTCTTTCTTTATGGGGTATGGTTACGCAACCGCCAATGAAATTTTGGTCTTTTTCTAGAGCAGTTAAAAGTTTAAAAAGTTTTTTACTATTTACGTCCAGAGGTATCATTTGATTTTTAATTTTATATCCTTTAAATGCTGAATTCCATAACACTGGAGATCTTGCCCCTTGTGATGGATTTAAACCAATAATAGCGGTATAGTTTTTATATAGAGGACGGACTGTTTTATTTGAAATCAATTTATTAATTTGTGACACAATAACTACTTAATTACTTTTCTATTTTGACTTGCAATTGCCACTAGATTCATTTTTTTAACTAATTCACCAAATTCATTAAAATCTATAGGTTGTAAAGGATCAACTGCTGAATTTTTTGGATCAGGATGAACTTCTAACATGATTCCGTCTGCGCCAGAAGCTATACTTGCTAAAGTCATTGATGGCACCCATGGTCTCCAAAATGTTGCATGAGATGGGTCTACAACAATTGGTAAATGTGTCATTTCTTTTGCGGCTGGAACTACTTGAAGATCAATTAGAAATCTTGACGTTGATCTATGAGTATGAGGAACAGAAACTCCTCTTTCGCATAGTATTACTTTTTTATTACCTTCATACAAAATATATTCTGCAGCACCCAGCCAATCTCTTAACGAAGCTCCATAATGTCTCTTGAGCATAATAGGTTTTCCAGTTTTTGCGCAGGCTGTTAAAAATGGATAATTTTGCATGTTTCTACTTCCAATTTGGATTATGTCTGCAGTTTCACTAACAAGAGGTATAAATTTTTCCTCCATTACTTCTGTAATAACCGGTATACCTACTTCTTTCTTTGCTTCAGCTAACCATTTAATTCCCTCTTCTCTTGTTTCTGTATATTTTTCACTCCTGTAAGGAAAAGTTAATGGTTTAAATGCGCCTCCTCTTAAAAAATGTGCTCCTTTTTTTTTAATATTTTCTGCTACGTTAAATATTAATTCTTTTGACTCAACCATGTTTGGGCCAGCAAAAATAGGTATGAGATCTCCCCCAAATTCCACTCCCTGAATTTCAAATTTACTTACATGGTTTGGATTTTTTTTTGCTACCAGTGGAAATTTAGTTTTTAAATCTTCTTCGCTAATATCTTTTCCAGGGAATTTGTTTTCTATTTTCATATTAATTATCTTTTCCTAATCTTTGAGATACCGGCTCTTCATTTAAAGAAACCCATTTTTTTATTTCATCGCTCTTGTATAAAGCATGTACTAATTTGGTTGATAATATACTTTCTTCTGCAGATATTATATTTTTTTTTTCTTTAATTAGTAAGCTGTCAATTATCTTTTGTAGAAGCGTAATGTGACTTAAGCCATAGCCATTTGGAACATCTTGAGAATTCTTTTCAATAACATCTAAATCACCATCTATTGAATTAATAAACTTCCAAATTTTAATTTTATTTAATGCAATTCCTCCAATCTCAGCCATACCTTTTTCACCAACTATAGAGATTGAAGCTTCAAAGTCTTCAGGTCTAGCTGCCGTTGTTGCTTCAATTGTTCCCAGGCCACCATTTTTTAATTTAAGTATAGCAACTAATGTATCTTCGGCTTCCAAATTGTTCAATTGATTCGATGTTATTGCACAAACTTTTTCTACCGGTCCAAGTATCCAATTAAAAGTATCTATATGATGTATTGCTTGTTGGTTGATTACGCCTCCATCTGTGTGCCATTTTCCATGCCACTCATCTTCATAATAATCTTGGTAGCGACACCATCTTAGTCTAATTGTTGACGTAACAATCTTACCAAACCTACCTTCATCAAAAGTTTTTTTTAAAATTTGAATGGCTGGATTAAAACGATTTTGAAAGGCAACATTTAAAGATACTTTATTTTTCTTAGCTAAACTTTCTAATTTTTTTGATTGATGTATAGTTAAAGTCAAAGGTTTTTCTACCAAAACGTCAATGCCTTTATTAATTAAAATAGTGGCATGAGCGTAATGCATTCCAGATGGAGTGCAAATTATTGCTAAATCAATATTTTGTTGACTGAGCATTTCCTCAATATTATCAAAAAAACTTTCACTAAAACCATTAGAAAATTTTTTTGCTTTATCTAGTTTTGCATCACAAACACTTTGTACTTTAAAATTTTTTAATTCACCAGAATTCATAAGAAATTTATAATGATTAGCCACTCTTCCACATCCTACAAAACCTATATTCACTCTATTGTTATCAATCATACTAATTTAATTTTATTTTTTTTAAGGTTTTTTCTATATTATTTGATTTTTTAAAACTATTAATGTCTATAGAGCTCAAAATATCATTAACTTTATAAATTGAATAATTTTTATCAAAAATGTTTTTGTTTCTTAAAACTGATGGATGAGTTACGCAACAAAGTCCAAATAAAGTTATGTAAGCATGATTTTTCTTTAGGTGTCGTGGCATCGATGGATTGTTAATTAAATTAACCTTATCATCATCTGTTAACCAAATTCCTCTACTCTCTTTAATAGCTGCTATTAGAGTATCTGAACCCTCTTCTAAAAGTTTTAAAATCATTTTGTCTACAAGATCTTCAGATCTAAAAGGATAAGAATCAACCAAAACTACAACTAAATCATAATAAAAATTTTTTTTTTCTAAACTTTTTATACTAAAAGATAAAACGTCTAATAGTTTAGTGTTGAGCTTAGATAAATAAGATGGTCTCATAAACGGAATTTTAGCTCCGTTTAATTTTGCAATCTTTGCGGTATTTTTATCATCAGTAGAAACAACTATATCTGTAATAAGTTTTGATTTTTTTATAATTTTTAATGTTTTTTCAATTAAAGGTTTTCCTCCAAAACTAATTGACTTCCCCTTAACAGGAATAAGTGCAAGAATTTTTAAATTTTTATAGTTTATAAAATTGTCTTTTTTTTTAAAATTTTCCAAAGATTCTAATATTTTAACTACACTCTTTGCTCTTTTTATATTTAAATTTTGATGTACTCCATGGAAATGGTAAACGCTAGCAGAAGGTTCATAAATTATCTTAAGTCCAGCAGAAATTACTTTTTCTCCCCAAATTCTATCTTCTATATTTGTAACATTTTCATCAAAAGGTATTTTTTTCCAAATTTCTTTTCTAAAAGCACTATTAGCATTATGAAAAAAGGTGTCCTTAACTTGTATCTTTTTATCTAGGCCAAATATAGTTAACAAATCTCTTTTATCAATAGCACTGGTATATTTCATTGGCTCCTGTCTTCCATACACTCCAGCTATTTTTTGATCTTTCAAGCAGTCTATTAAATTTGTTAACCAGGTATTACTTGTTGGTATGCAGTGCGCAGACAACACTACAATTATGTTTCCTTTTGAAATTTTTATGCCATCGTTTATAGCTTTTCCTGGTGTAAAATTTTTAATTTTTATTATTTTTTTTGTAAATTGAGAAGCTTTCTTTACAGTCAGATCGGTTGACAAATTATCTACTATAATAATTTCAAAATCCTTAAATTTTTGTTTTTTTATTTTTTCTAAACAATGTTTTATATATTTTTCCTCATTTTTTGTTCTTATAACAATGGAAACTTGAGGATTTTTTTTATTTTTCATAGTATTTTAAAATTTTAATATAAACTGAACTAATCTAAAGTTAAGTTTATCTTCCATTTGCACTACTTCGATTCCTGAATTTTTAAATATTTCTAACCAATCTTCCTTAAAAGCTAAACCCTGCCAAGTTAAAGGGTGGATTACATGCTGATAAAATAAAAAATGTATACGGTCAGGATAAGGCATTTTTTGATATTCATCATCACTCAAACAGTCAAACTCTCCTAAAAAAAAATATTTCCCCTTAAACTCTTTTTTCATATCCTTAAACATTTTAGTAACTCTTTCTTTCCCATCTCTTAAAAACTCATGCATTACCATCACTGCATTAAATGCATCGACATCTTTTAACTGTTTTGAAAAAGTTTCAGGTTTATACAAATCTCCCTGAACTAATGAAATTCTTTCTTTTAAACCTTTTTTTTCAATTCTAGTTTTTGCTTCATTTAAAGCTTTTTGTGATATGTCGACCCCTATACCTTCTAAATTTTTATCTTCTTCGCAAAGACTTATTAAAACATCAGCGGATCCACAACCTAAATCAGCTACTTTTTTAATTCCTAATTTTCTCATGTTATTAATTATCCAAGGATAATTTTTTCTTCCAGTGTAATAGCTCCCCTTAGCTATTAAGTCACCAGAACGTTCATAATCTTTTCCATATTTTTTAATATTTTTTAAAGAGGGAACTAGTTCAGTAAGTATGCAAGAGTAAGCTCCAACTGCACCATAAGACATTGCAAGAACAGGATCTGTAAATAAATTTTCTTTTCCAAATTTTGTTAGATTAAATTTATTATTTTCTTTAGATAAAATCTTGTCAGAATGATAAAGAAAATTTAAAACTCCATCTAACAAAATATGGTTTAAATTTGCTTGAGTTGCAATTTCTTTGCTTGTTAAGGTGTTGTTGTTTTTTAAAATTTCAAAAACACCTGTTTCGTGCATTGCGAAGATTAAATGAGATCTGATATATCCATTTCTAATACTTTGAGACCAAAATTTAGAGTCTTTGCCTAAAAATTCTTCTTGTGAAATATTTAGAATGTCATTTTCTTTTGATTTTAGAGTTTCAGCAAGCCAAAAATCATAATCATAATGAATATCTACAGCTGTGTTAAACTCTTCATTTTCCACAATGCTAACATTGCTCCCTACTCTGATACCTTTGTCTCGAATTAAATTAGCTCTTAACGCGCATGCAATACCTTGATCTTCTCTAAAAGTTACGTTGTCTCCTCTTTTTTGTCTTGAGTCATAAGTTCCATCAGTTATTCTTTTATAGGTATCGTCATCATTTTTTTTCCAAAAATGCTTGTGTGTTTTGTATGCAGAAAAAACTGTATCGAGTTTGGGGTTATTTTTTAATTTTGTAACACATTCATTGATTACATTTTTTGGTCTAAATATATCTGTTGGTTGTAAATAAACTACAATATCAAATTTTGAATTAGTTATTTTTTCATGTTCTTTTAATGCATGCTGTATAACTGGTTCAGGTGGAATAAAATCAGTGGCTAGCTCGTTTGGTCTTTTAAAAGAAACGGTGGCTCCATATTTTTTTGATATCTTAATAATTTCATCATCTTCACTGGTAACTAACACTGTATCACAAACCCCAGAATTTAAAGCATCCTCGATTGAGTAGGCTATTAATGGTTTGCCATTTAATAACTTAATGTTTTTTTTAGGTAGGCCTTTTGATCCACCTCTAGCCATAATAATTGCTATAGTTCTTTCTTTGTTATTTTTCATATTTTTTCTTTCTTTTTTAATATTGTTTCAGGAATACTTATATATAAATTTTTCTAATTTGTTAGGAAGATGATAGATGGTAAATGTAATCTGATCACTCTTTTTGCCATTTTGATTTTAAATTAAAAGTTATTTGACTTAAAAATGTAATATTTGCTAGTTTAATCTTCCAAATTTTGTGTATGCGACGGGATATTGCAAAATATCAAATATGTTTAAATTGTCCTTTTCACACTCAGAAATTTTATAAAAAATTTCATCAAGGTGTTCTGAATATTTATTTAATATTTTTTCGTTATGAGAAATGCTCAAATATACTGAGTTTGCTGCTAAAAAATTAAATCTCAACATCTCTTGAGTGATAAAAGTCTTGTAAGCTTGTGCATTTTTACCCATAAAAGTAAATTTTGCTAAAGATGGTAATCCAGAAATATTAATTTTTAATTTGTGTTTTTTTGATAAATTTTTCCAAATAGAAATTAACTTATTTCCTAAGAATGTAATTTTTTTCCAGGACTGCTCTTTTTCCATAATTTCTAGAGTTTTAATTGCTGCTACAGGTCCAATTTTTTCTGACCAAAAAGTACTACTCATAAAAGATTTTTGGGCACTGTCCATTACAGTCTGTTTGCCTAAAATAGCTGTGATCGCGTAACCGTTACCTAAAGCTTTTCCAAATATTACCATGTCAGGATTAACTTTTGTTAATTTATGCAATCCACCAAAGCATTGTCTAAATCCTGATGTACACTCATCAAAAATTAAAATAATATTTTTTTTAGTAGCTAATTCTCTTACTTCCCTTAAAAATTTTATATTTGGTTGGGTGCTTCTTGATACTTCCATTTTTATTACACCTATCTTTTCTTTATCGACAAGTTTTTTCAATTCATTGATGTTGTTGTATTGAAAACCAAATGACGTATTTTTTAAATTTGATGGCACACCTAAAGGATCAAGACCTGTCATTAAGTGGGAATTCAAATTATTTTTATTTTTTAAATTTGCTGCTAAATACCAATCATGCCAACCATGATAACCACAAAATGCAACTTTTTCTTTACCACTGGCTGACCGGGCTATTCTAATTGCTATAGCATTTGCCTCTCCTCCAGTTCTTGCAAATTTTACTTTATCAGCCCACGAGTGCATGCTTAATAATTTTTCAGCCAAAAAAACTTCTTCAGGGCAATTAAGGGTGGTCATATTGCCTTCATTTACTGCTTTTTTGACTGCATTATCAACTCCATTGTTACAATATCCCAGAATATTAGTACCAACACCCATCAAAGACATATCCGTATAAATTTTATTTTTTAAATCCCAAACCCTACAACCCTTTGATTTTCTGAAATATGTTGGCCATTTATTTGGTAAAAATAAATTTGGATTTTTAGATAATAAACTATTTCCACCTAAAATTATTGCATTTGCTCTTTTCCAAAGTTTTGGGCCTTTGTCTAGGATTGAACCCTCATTCAAATTTATTCCTGCGTTTATTTTAAAAAGTTTTTTGTTTTTTTTGGCAAACTTAATAATATCCTCAAATCCAAAATAGATGTTTGGTTTAAAATTTTCATAAATTTTTCTAATTAATCGAAGATCTACTTCTTCATCTACAGTTAATCTATATCTAGGTAATTTTTTTATAGGACATTTCATATTAATCGTATTAACTGAATTACGGTTACTCTTTAAATATTTTATTACAACACCATCACCTTGCCTTTCTGATTTTGTAGCTTCTTTTTCAATTTTTTTAAGTAGTTTGTAACTAAAAACCTCAACATCTAAACCATCAGGATAGGTCCATGGATAACAATTCGAAAGATAATCTGGTTTACTTTTTTTAAATTTTTTTATAAATTCATCAACAATTTTAACGTCTACAAGTGGGCAGTCCGCAGTTATTCTTACAATGATTTTAGCCTTGAATTTATTGGCAGTTTGGTAATATCTATTTATAACATCCTTGTCGCTACCACAAAAATAACTAATTTTTGTCCTTTTTAAATATTCTAGCAATAATTTATTTTCTTTATTTTTTGAAGTTGCGACTACTATCTTATCTGCTTCTTTAGTTTTTTTTAATCTCTTTAAAATGATACCAACAGCAGGAATATTGACAATTTTTTTCATAACCT
>CAJQRF010000040.1 GCA_905612235.1 uncultured Pelagibacteraceae bacterium
TTTAAAAAATATCTTAAAGTGGAATTTGTGAAATAAAATTTATGTTGTGGCATAATCCAAAAATATTTACCTCTCATTATTTTAGGTAAAAAGGAATCCATATTCATTGTTGAAAAAATAAAAATACCATTAGGTTTCAAGATTTTTTCGATTTTTCTAATTATATCAAATGGATTGTCTAAATGCTCAATTACATCACACATAATAATTACATCAAATAAATTCTCTTTATTTAGAAATTCATCCAAACGTTCGTTTGCAATATTTAAATTAAAATTATTTCGTGAATATTGGGCTGCATGTTTAGATAACTCTAGTCCTGTATATTTTTTTACATAAGGTTTGATAATACTTCCAAGTATTCCATAATAAGATCCTATTTCTAAAACTTCCTGTTCGCTGTTTAAGTAGGGAGAGATTTTGGTAAATAAAAGATCAAAATTTTTTTTTTTATAAGGAATTTGCTGGATGTATCTATTATCTTCAACGTTTGTATAAGACTCTTCAGTTTTTACATTAATATATTCAGAAAAAATTAAGTTACAATTTTTACATTTGTAAAGTGTAGGTTTAAAATGAATCTCGCTCATGCACTTCACGTCTTTTACGTACATCTCATCTTTCTTATGATTTGAGTTATATAAAATATAACTTTCTTTTTTATCTGGGCAAGTAGGACAAAACATAATGCGATAACTTTATATTAAAATTAATTAAAATTAAATCTAATAAACTCGAAGATTGGGAAGAGGAAAAATAAATTTACATCCTTTTTTTCTTATTTTATTTTCTCTTTTCAAAATTTCATTTTTAAAATGCCAAGGAAGTACAAAATAATAATCTGGTAATAAATTTCTTGATTTTTTTTCTGAAATAATTTTTATTTTAGTGCCTGGTGTATAACAATTATGCTTTCGTGGATTTCTATCTGCAATATATTGAATATGTTTTTTACCTATATTAAAATACTGCAATAGAACATTTCCTTTTGTTGACGCTCCATAACCATGAATTGTTTTGTTTTTTAAAATTATTGATTCTAAATATTTTAATGTTTTTAATTTAATAACATCAATTTCTTTTAAAAAATTTTTAAACGTATTTATCTTTTCTAACTTAATTTTTTTTTCTTCTTTTAGTATTTTTTTTATAACTTTAAAGTTTGTTTTATAATTAGATTCTTTTTTGCAAATAAAGTACTGGGTACTGCCTCCGTTAATATTATTTTTTTTTAAATCAAAAACTCTTAGATTGTTTTTTAAAGCAAGATTAATCATTACTTTTGTTGAATAATAATAAAGATGTTCATGACATATAGTGTCAAACATTTTTAGTTTTACAATAGACAAAAGGTCGGCATGCTCAACTAAAAAAATTCCGTCATTTTCAAGAATTTTACTGACACCTTTTAAAAATTGATTTGGATCTTTTGCATCGTAAAAAACTGATAAAGCAGTAATAATTTTAAATTTATTTTTTATTTTTTTTGTTATTTTACTAGATGGAAAAAAATCTGATATTTTATAGTTTATTTTTTTATAATATTTAATGTATTTATTAACTAAAGGATCTACACCAACTTTTATAATATTTTTATCGTAACAATTTAGTAAAGTTCCATCGTTGCTAGCAATATCTAAAACGTAATCTCCTGCTTTTAAATTTGACTTTTTGCTTAATGTTTTTTTAATACCGTCCATATGATTAGTCATAGTTTTGTTGATACCAGTTCTATAACCATAATCAGTATTATATAAATATTTTAAATTGTAGTTTCTATCTAATTGTACTAGCGAACACTTAGAGCAGATTTCTAAACCTAGTTTGGTTTTCGTAATATTTGCATTTACACTTTTTGGAAATTTACCTGTAAAGCTCATATTTCCTAATGAAAATAAATTTACTAGTTTTGAGCTTTTGCAGCTTCTACATTTTTTCATTTTTATTTGTTTTAATTAATTAAATAATTTACATGTATTAAATTAAATTATATTAGTTTACTACTTTAAAACCATGACAATGAATACACTAATTTTTACCGCAACCTACAATGAAGCTGAAAATATAAAAGATTATCTAAAAAAAATTGATGCATTAAATTTAAGTGCTGATGTTTTGATTATTGACGATAATTCTCCCGATAATACTTGGAAAATAGTACAAGAATATAAAACGATCAATAAAAATCTTCGTTTAATTATAAGAAATAAAAAAGAAGGCCTAGATACTGCTCACAAAATGGCCTTTGAATATAGTATTAAAAATAATTACAAGTATTTAATTACCATGGATGCTGACCTCACACATGACCCAAAAAAAATTTCAGAAATGTTGTTTGAGCTAAAAAAAAACCCTTTCGTGATTTGTTCTAGGTATACAAAAGGAGGATCTACTGATATTACCGGATTTAGACTTTTTATAAGCTACTTTGGTACAAAATTTATGAAATTAGTTTTGAATATGAAGTGTGATGAATTTTCATGTGCATATAGAGGTTATAGTTTAGCTGAACTTGGAGATTTTGACATGAAAAATATCTCATCTAAAGGATATAGCTTCTTCATGGAAATGACATTTCATCTTCATAATCAAGGAATTATTATTAAAGAAATTCCTTTTTTTGCTAAGCAAAGAAGTGTTGGAAAATCTAAAATACCTAACATTGAAATATTTCGTACCTTATTCAATATTTTTAGATTAAAATTAAAAAAAATCTTAAATTTTTAATCTATGACTATTCACAGTCCGTTATAACATTGCTATATATATAAGATGAGTAATTTTTTTTCTAGCACAATTATTAATAAAATAAAAAAAACTGAATCTGAAGTTTTTAAAAAAAAAAATTTTTTAGGTAGTGACGAAATTAAAACATTATTGGAATACCTCAGAAATTTAAAAAATAAGTCTGTAGGAGAAAGCAAGTTAGTAGATAGAGAAGAAAGTACAAAAATTTTTTTTGATTTTAATCAATCAGAATTTTTACAAAAATTGAAAATTAAAATTGAAGATCAAATTGGTGAATTTTTTGTAAATGATTTTCAGCCACATATAATAACAACCAGATTCCCTTTAAGATTACATGTTGATACTGGGAAAAATCCAAACGATATAATTTATAAAAATGTAGTTGTTCCTTTAGAAATCATTTATGATTTAGAAAAAGATTTTTATAAACCACCAAATACAGTAATATTTAAAAATAAATGGTATGATAGATCTGCTTTGTTGACAAAACAAACTAGTAGTAATTATGATTTTATTATCAAAGATATTGACAATAAATTTGTTGATATTGTTAATATTCATGATCTTAAAGAAAAAATAAAAAATGTTAATAAAGGAACTTTTTCATATGGTGATAAAAAATTTATAATAAATGATAAATTTAAGGAATATATTGATAACTTAAGTAAAACTAAAAGATACAACGCAAGAACTGATAAGCATATCGTAAATAACAATGATTTTAAAAAGTCTGACTATGAAAAATATATGACACATCAACCTTATGAAGATTGTCAAAGTTTAGAAATTGATAAAATTATAGATTGGGAAGTGGGCAGTTTAATGACTTGGGATAGATCTAGAATACATTGTTCTGATAATTTTTTAATAAATAATGTTGTTTCAAAAACGTGCTTAGCAATGTTTACATCCAAAAACAAAACATAGAATATGTATAAATTATTTTATAAATCGAGTTTACTTCTAAAAAGAATTTTTGGATATGAAAAGCCGTTAAGAGTGGCTCTACTAGGATATTTAAGTTTAAAATTTAAGTCATTTAAACCACATTACGAAAGTATCCTTTATGAAGCGTGTCTTGAATCTAAAAAGTTGGGTATTAACAGTGTTAGTGTTTTAGAATTGGGAGTGGCTGGGGGTGCGGGCATCATTGCGTTAGAAAAATATAAAAAAAAAATAGAAAAAGTTCTCGATATGGAAATTAAAGTATATGGATTTGATACTGGCGCTGGACTTCCTAAAATAGAAAAAAATGAAGACTTGCCTTTTTTATGGAAAGAAGGTCTTTACAATATTGATAAGGAGGCACTAGAAAAAAAGGTTGAAAGTAAAATTTTTTATGGAGATGTAAAAAATACAATTGATGATTTTATTAAAATAAATAAAAATAAAATTTGCTGCATATTTCTTGATTTAGATTTGTACACTTCGACTATCAATTTCCTCAATCAAATTCCTAAAATTGAAAAACACCTTTTGCCAAGAGTGTTGTGTTATTTTGATGACATTTATGTATTCGAAAATTATATAAATCAGTTTAATGGTGTTTTTAAAGCAATTAATGAGTTTAATAATAATTTTTCAGAGTTCAAACTTGGTTATTCGGTTGATCACTTCAAAGATTTTAAATTTCCTTTAGCCAAAACTTCTATGTATACGCTGCATTGTTTTAAAAATGATCTGTATAAAAAATATATAAGCTCAAATATTGAAAGTGATCTATCAATAAATTCTAAACATATTAGAAGTTTGATAGATTAGTTTTTGATTTTATTTTTTTGACTTTTTTGAATAATATCTATTATTAATTAGCTGATAATCCCCCGCTTTGTGATTGCTTAAAAATGACGGAGATATATAAATATTTTTTTTTATTAAGTCAAATCCGTATTTTTTTAACAAGCTTAATATTTTTTTTTCTTTTTTTTTATATATATTTTTTTTATCACAAATTTCTATCAAAATAGTTTTAATTTTATTTTTTTTTAAAGTATTTTTTGCTCCTTGAAGCATTAAATGTTCAGAACCTTCTATGTCTATCTTTAGCAACTCTATTGATTTAATTTTTTCTTTTTTTACAAAATTATCTAGTGTGATAGTTGGAACAGTATACTTTGAAAAACCCTTTGTGCTTAAGAAAAACATTTTAAGTATAAACTTTCTTGATAATACCCAAAAAGAATCATCTTTTATAATTGTAGATAATGAAGATCCAGAACTCTCAAATGATGAATTGTGATGGTAAATTGCTTTTCCATTTTTATTGTGAAGAGCCACTTCATTATAATTTATGTTTTTAAATTTGATTAAATGTGAAATATATTTTTTTACATTTTTGTTTGCGTCAAAAAGATAAAAGCGAGATTTTTTTTTTCCAAGCAAGTCTAAAACTTTTTGAGTAAACGAACCTTTGTAACAGCCTATGTCGAATACTGTTATTTTTTTTTCTTTTTTTAAAAATTCGACAATCTTGTTTTCCAATTGCATGTCAACAAGAGTCATTAAGTAATAAATTATTTTTTTCATAGTGTCGTTTTTGAATTTTTATCAAAAAGATAGAACAACATATACATTATATAGCATTAATTTGGAATTATTAAAAAATTTGGCCTGCCTCGAGGGATTCGAACCCCCAACCTCCGCGTCCGAAGCGCGGCGCTCTATCCAGTTGAAGCTAGAGGCAGTAATATATGTTTATACAGTATATAATATTATTAATGAAAAAAAAAATATTTAATACTACTGTGCCGCAAAATTGTAGTGGGTATAGAATTGATAAATTTTTATACTCTCAAATAAGTAATTTAAGCAGAACTAAAATTCAAAGTTTAATTTTTCAAGAACAAGTAAAACTGAATGGTTTAATTATAAAAAATTCATCAAAAAAAATAAAAAATGAAGATTATTTAGAAGTTACCTTTCCTCCTCCAAAAATAACTCAAATTAAAGCAAATAAAATGTCTATAGATATTATATACGACGACAAAGATATAATAATTATTAATAAATCACCTGGAGTTGTCGTTCATCCGGGAGCAGGAAATTATGAAAAAACGATAGTAAACGGTTTGTTATTTAAGTATAAAGAAAATTTATCTAATGTTGGGGGAAAGCTAAGGCCAGGTATAGTTCATAGAATTGACAAGGATACTAGCGGTGTTATTGTTGTCGCTAAAAATGATTTCTCACACATTAATCTATCTGAACAGTTTAGCAAACATACAATTGATAGGTCTTATGAGGCTTTGATTTGGGGTTCGCTAAAACCACAAAATGGTAAGATAAATGAAAGAATATCAAGAAGTATAAAAAATAGACAACTCATGTCTGTTAGAAAAGAAAAAGGTAAAATTGCTATTACAAATTATAAAACAATAAAAATTTTCCAAAATATAAATTTACCAAAAATTAGTCTGATTGAATGCAAACTTGAAACAGGTAGAACTCATCAAATACGTGTACATATGAATTTTAAGGGAAACGCAATATTAGGAGATAAATCTTATGGTAAATCAAAAAGAAAATATAAAAAAATTGATCCTATCTTAGAGAAAAAAATAAATAGTTTTGATAGACAGGCACTTCATGCAAAAAGTTTAGGATTTATTCACCCAACAACAAAAAAAGAAGTTTTCTTTGAAGCCAAAAGACCTAAAGATTTTGATATATTGATAAAAAGCCTTAATAAAGCTAGTTTATAGCCATCTTGTATTTGCCTTAATTAGATAATACATATAGCAACACATATGCGCACAAAAACAACTGCACCGAATTTACCTTCTAGAGATATAGATGAAAGTCTTGCAGATTACCTTACCCAAATAAAAAAATTTCCTATGTTGCGTCCTGAAGAAGAATATATGCTAGCAAAAAGGTGGAAAAATAGTGGAGATCTCAAGGCTGCACAAAAATTAATTACAAGTCATTTAAGATTGGTGGCAAAAATTGCAATGGGATACAGAGGTTATGGATTACCAGTTGGTGAAATGGTTTCTGAAGGTAACATTGGTTTAATGCATGCTGTAAAAAAGTTTGAACCAGAAAAAGGTTTTAAACTAGCTACATATGCTATGTGGTGGATTAAAGCTTCAATACAAGAATATATATTAAAATCCTGGAGCTTAGTAAAAATGGGAACTACATCAGCTCAAAAAAAACTTTTTTTTAATTTAAAAAAAATAAAAAATCAAATATCACCAAATAATAATGGTGATTTAAATATAGAGCATGTGGAGGAAATTTCAAAAAGATTAAATGTAAAAAAAGAAGAAGTAGTTTCAATGAACAGAAGACTTCTTGGAAAAGAAAAATCTCTTAATGCCCCAGTAAATGACGAAAGTGGAACTGAATGGCAAGACTGGTTAGTAGATAGTAAGATTGACCAAGAGTTACAATTATCTAATGACCAAGAATTTAACCAAAGAAAAAAACTGATGGATGATTCAATGTGTGTATTAAATTTAAGAGAAAAAGAAATACTAACCGCAAGAAGATTGTCCGAAGACTCTTCAACTTTAGAAGAGTTAAGCAAAAAATATAAGCTCAGCAGAGAAAGAATTAGACAGATTGAAACGAAAGCTTTTGAAAAATTGCAAAAAGCTATTCTTAGTTCAGCAAAGTCAACTAGTTTACTGCCTATAAATTAATATTTTTTAAAAGGATTTTCTAAAAGAATAGTATCTTCTCTTTTAGGGCTAGTTGAAATACTAGATATACTCACACCACAATAATCTCTAATAAATCTAATATAAGTTTGGGCTTTTTTAGGAAGGTTTTCCCATTTCTTCGCACCATTCGTGTTTTTTAACCAACCATCAAAATGTTTATATACTGGCTTCACTTTAATTTGATCTTGCAAAGAACTTGGAAAATAATCAATTTTTTTGCCATTAAGTTTGTAAGCAACACAAATATATAAATCTTTAAGTTCATCCAAGACATCAATTTTTGTTAAAGCTATTCCTTTAATGCCAGATATAATGCAAGATTGTTTAACTAACACAGCATCAAACCATCCACACCGTCTTTTTCTATTAGTCACTGTTCCGAATTCTTTACCCTTAACGCCAATTTTATTTCCTATATCATTTTTTAATTCTGTGGGAAAAGGACCTTCCCCAACTCTAGTAGTATATGTCTTAACTATTCCAAGAATATAATCAATTGTATCAGGACCACAGCCTGCGCCTGAAAAAGCTGCGCCTGCTACAGTGTTTGATGAAGTTACAAAAGGGTATGTTCCGTGATCAATATCAAGCAGCACACCTTGCGCTCCCTCAAAAACAATTGTTTTTTTTTTCTTTTTAAATTCATTTATTTTTTTCCATACAGGTTTTGAGTATTTTAAAATTCTAGAGGAAATTTTTTTTAAATCATTAATTAATTTTTTTTTATTTACCATTTTTTGCTTCAAACCTTTTCTTATAGAATTGTGATGAAATAAAATCATATCAATTTTTTTAGATAAAATAGTTTTGTCGGCAAGATCCATTACTCGAATTCCTCTTCTTCCTATTTTATCTTCATAAGCTGGCCCAATACCTCTTCTAGTGGTTCCAATTTTATCTGTGTTTTTTGCATCCTCCCTAATCCCATCTAATTCTCTATGCAAAGGTAAAATTAACATTGCATTTTCAGCTATGTATAAATTTTTTTCTGTAATTTTTATTCCTTGTTTTTCGATTTTTCTTATTTCATCTAGAAGAGCCCAGGGATCAATAACCACTCCGTTACCTATAATAGATATTTTATTTTTTCGAACTATGCCTGAAGGTAATAATTTTAATTTATATACAATTCCATTTACTACAATGGTGTGTCCCGCATTATGACCTCCTTGAAATCTTACGATCACATCTGCTTTTTCAGATAGCCAATCTACAATTTTACCTTTTCCCTCATCTCCCCATTGCGCTCCAATTACAGCTACATTAGGCATTTTTTTTTCTTAAATTGAAAGAAACTAAATGATTTAATGGGCCAAAACCTCTGCCATAATCTGGCGCAGTAGAAATCGCCTGATCAACATAATCAAGTGAAATTTTACAAGAAGTGTTAATATTTTTTTTTTGAGATAAGCATGTAGCTATAGCGGATGAAAGTGTGCACCCAGTGCCATGCGTATTTTTTGTTTTAATTTTTCTTTTTGGAAAAATTTTTATTTCTTTCTTAGAAACTAAAATATCAAAAATCATTTTATTTTTTAGGTGACCACCTTTTAATAGCACATTTTTTGCTCCGATGTTGATGATTTTTTTTGCTGCTTTTATCATATCTTCTTTGTTTGAAATTGAATATCCTGTTAATACTTCTGCCTCAGGTATATTGGGCGTAACTAAATTACACAAAGGTAATAATAATTTTTTAATATATACAACTGATTGTACATTAATTAATCTAGCTCCACCTTTAGCAATCATTACTGGATCAAGGACAATATTTTTTAATTTATACTTTTTCAACATTTCATGAACGCATTTTATTACTCTAGTATTATGAAGCATTCCAATTTTTACACCATCAACTCCAATGTCATCTATAACCATTTCAATTTGGGTCTTAATATTTTTTATAGGAATAGATGCAATTGATTTGATTCCTTGAGTATTTTGAGATGTTACTGCAGTTATTGCCGTCATAGCGTAACTACCTAGGGCAGTAACTGTCTTAATATCAGCTTGAATACCAGCCCCACCTGAAGAGTCTGATCCTGCAATTATCAATACTTTTGACTTAGATTTCACTTTTTATTGATTTTTTTATTATTTTTATACATTTAGTAATTAAATTTTTATTATGTGACTCGCCCATAATTCTTATTTTGGGTTCAGTACCTGACTTTCTTATTAACAATCTTCCATTATTATTCATTATCTTGTTAGCTTTTTTAATTGCAGTAATACAAATATTACTGTCAATAATATTTTTGTCTTTAACATGTAAATTTTCTAGTATTTGAGTCACAGGTTTAAAATTATTAAATAATTCACTAGATTTTTTTCCTTTTCTTAACGAAAATAAAACTTCTAAAGCAACCATGAGCCCATCACCTGTTGTTGCAAATTTTCCAAGTATTATATGCCCTGACTGTTCCCCACCTAGGTTGTAATTTAATTTTTTCATTTTTTCTTTGACGTATCTGTCACCAACTTTAGATCTAAGAAACTTAATTTTTTTATTTTTTAGAAAAATTTCTAATCCATAATTTGACATTAAAGTTCCAACCACTCCCCCTCTTAAAATTTTCTTTAATTTCCATCTAATAGCAAGCATAGCTATAATTTGATCACCATCTATAATTTTACCTTTTTCGTCACACATAATTATTCTGTCAGCATCGCCGTCAAATGAAATGCCGATATGTGCTCGATTTTTTTTTACTGCTAATTGAATTTTGGTTGGATAAGTTGATCCACATTTTTCATTAATATTAAAACCATTAGGTTTAACGCCAATAGAAACAACTTTTGCTCCAAGTTTTTTAAGCAGTTTAGGTGCTGCTATATAACTCGCTCCATTACCACAATCCAAAACTATCTTGGTGCCTTTTAAATTAAAATTACTCGGGAAATTTTTTCTTAATATTTTAATATATCTTTCGTTACCATCTTCCAACCTTTTAACTCTTCCTAACAATCTAGGGTCTGTGAGCTGTTTAGTGTTTTTGGCATCTATAAGTTTTTCAATCTTTTTTTCTATTGCGTCAGAAAGTTTCATTCCATCAGGACCAAATAATTTTAATCCATTGTCGTAAAAAGGATTATGTGATGCTGTTATCATTATCCCCATATTAGATTTCATTAATTTTGTCAGCATTGCTAATCCATTAGTTGGCAAAGGTCCTAATGTAAAAACATGCATTCCACCGGATACCAATCCTGACACTAAGGCGGGTTCAAGCGTGTATCCTGACAATCTAGTGTCTTTCGCTATAATTGCAATTTGCTTATTTTTTTTTTTGATTTTTAAAATAAGTTGCTGCGGCCAAGCCGAACTTAAAGAACTTTTCGCCTGTAATGTTTCCTTTATTAACGGTGCCTCTAATACCGTCAGTTCCAAAATATTTATTATTCATTAATTAATTTGTATTTAAAATCTTTTTAAAAACTAATATCCCTTGATTAATTTCTTTTACATTATGAACTCTAAATAACTGAACTCCTTGAGAAAGTCCATATAACACTGAGGCTAATGTGCCACCAGTACGATCTGGTGTATCAAATTTTGTTACAATATGTTCAATAAATCTTTTTCTGGAAGTTCCTATTAAAATGGGACAGCCCAGACTATGAAACGTTGATATCTTAGACATTATTCGTAAATTATGATTTAAGTTTTTTCCAAAACCAATTCCAGGATCAATTACGATAAGTTCTTTTTTGTAATTTTTTTCAACACAAAAATTAATTTTTTCTTCAAAAAAATCATAAATGTCTAATAAAACATCATCATAACTTGGTTTTTTTTGCATTGTATCAGGTGAGCCCTGCATGTGATGTAGAATAAAGGGTATTTTTTTAGAATTGATAATATCAAAAGATTTTTTATCATAGTTTAAACCAGACACATCATTAATTATATTTATTCCATTTTTTATTCCTTTTATCATTACATTTGATTTTCTCGTATCTAAAGATATTGGAACTTTTGGAAAAAACTTTCTAAATTTTACAATAGTGTTTTTTATTCTAGACCATTCTTTCAGTTCATTAACAACCTTAGATCCGGGTCTGGTAGATTCTCCCCCTATATCAATAAGTGTTGCACCATTTTTAATCATCAATTCAGCATGCTTAAATGCTTTAGATTTTTCAAAATACAATCCTCCATCAGAAAAACTATCAGGTGTTATATTAAGAACACCCATAATATGAGGATTTTCAAATTTCAGATTACATATATTTTTTCTTTTAGAGGTTATTTTTTTAATATCAGCTTTAATTAGATCTCTTACTTTTCTATTTAAATGCTTAATTTCATTAATTGAATAAATATAATTTTTTATATTTTTCTTTTTTTTTCGATAAAAAATCTCAAGTTTATCAAATGCTATTTCGTTATTTCCACCTAATGCTAGCGCTTTGCTGTTTTTGATTAGTTTTTTTGCGTAATTGCCGTAATAAAAATTACACGGTCTTGTGTAATATTTTCGCATTGAAAATTAATGTGCTGGCTTTGGTTTTAAACCTAAAGATCCTAAAGCCGATGACTCATCTTTATCTATGTTTTTTTCGTCACTAGTTCTTGTAGGCTCAATGTTTTTGATTATAAGATTTCTTATTTCTTCACCGCTAAGTGTTTCGTACGCAAGTAAAGCTTTTGCTAATTTATGCAAATCATCAGTTTTTTCCGTAAGTATTTGTTTTGCTCTTTGATATCCCGCATCAACAATTTTTTTAATTTCAGCATCTACTTTTTTTGCTGTTTCTTCTGACATATGTTCCTGTCTAGCTATTTGTCTTCCAAGAAAAACTTCGTCCTGATTAGCTCCGTATGCAAGTGGACCAAGTTCATTACTCATACCAAATTTTGTCACCATATCTTTAGCTAATGAAGTTGCCATTGAAATGTCCGAAGAGGCTCCTGATGTTACCTTATCGTGACCAAAAATCATTTCTTCAGCAACTCTTCCTCCCATAGCTTTTGAAATATTTGCTTCCAAATATTCTCTCGTGTGTGAATATTTGTCTCTTTCTGGTAAAGTCCAAACAACACCCAAAGCTCTTCCTCTCGGTATAATTGTAGCTTTGTGTATAGGGTCAGATGCCTCTTCGTTTAAGGCAACAATCGCATGTCCACCTTCATGATATGCAGTTAATTTTTTATCATCATCAGTCATGACCATGGATCTTCTTTCCGCACCCATCATTACTCTATCTTTTGATTCTTCAATATCTGACATTGTAACAACTCTTTTATTTTTTCTCGCAGCTAAAAGCGCAGATTCGTTACATAGATTTGCAAGATCAGCCCCTGAAAATCCAGGCGTTCCTCTTGCTATTGTTCTTAGTTTTACATCAGGTCCTATAGAAATCTTTTTAATATGAACTTTAAGAATTGCTTCTCTACCTAATATATCAGGATTAGATACCACTACTTGTCTATCAAATCTTCCTGGTCTTAGTAATGCAGGATCTAACACATCAGGTCTGTTAGTTGCTGCTATTATTATTACGCCCTCATTAGTTTCAAAACCATCCATTTCGACTAGTAGCTGATTTAAAGTTTGTTCTCTTTCATCATTCCCTCCTCCAAGTCCGGCACCTCTACTTCTCCCCACAGCGTCAATCTCATCTATAAAAATTATACATGGCGCATTTTTTTTTCCTTGCTCCATCATATCTCTAACTCTTGAAGCTCCAACTCCCACAAACATTTCGACAAAATCTGATCCTGAAATAGTATAAAAAGGAACATTAGCTTCGCCAGCTATTGCTTTTGCAAGTAAAGTTTTTCCAGTGCCTGGAGGACCTATTAGAAGTGCTCCTTTCGGGATTTTACCACCTAATCTTCTAAACTTTCTTGGGTCTTTTAAAAATTCCACAATTTCTTCAACTTCTTCTTTAGCCTCATCTATTCCAGCAACGTCATTAAAAGTAATTTTACCTCTAGATTCTGATAATAATTTTGCTTTAGATTTGCCAAAACCCATCGCTCCACCTTTGCCACCTTGCATTTGGCGCATAAAAAATATCCACACACCAATGAGTAATAGCATTGGAAACCAAGATAAAAGAATTCCTAACAATGAAGGCATTTTATCTTCTAAAGGTACTGCTGTTATCGTCACGCCTTTAGCAGATAACTTTTCTACTAAATTTGGATCATTTGGAGCGTATGTATTAAACACAGATCCGTTTGATAGAATACCTTCTATATTATTACCTCTGATTTCTACTTGCACAACTCTACCATCATCAATATTTTTTAAAAATTCTGAGAAAGGCATTTTGTCTGCGACTATAGTATTTTTTGGGTTTTGGAATAGTTGAAATAGACCAACTATAAGCATAACTATTACAGCCCACATAAAGAAATTTTTTGAATTCATGCTAAGCTAAAGATAAGCATTATTTGCAAGTAAACAAGTGTCATTTTATCATATTATTTTAGTAAAATTATTACTTTTCGAGCTCATTCGTCATTTTTCTTACCTTGAGCTCTTTTGAAACGAAAATAAAATTATCTTTTACTTCAATAATACATCCACCCAAAGTCGATTTAGTAAATTTGTCTTTTTTTAACCTAATAATCAAATTTACAATTTTTTTTAGATCTTGGTGGATAATACGTGCCTGATACGAGTGACAAAATATCAGAAAATGATTTAAAAATAATTTCTGAAGCTTCTTCAAAAAAAATTTTTTTATTTATTGAACACCTATTTTTCGATAAAAAAGATGTGTGTTTGTGTAAAGATTTTTTTTTATAAAAATTTAAAGCTTGATTAGCTGAATCAAGATTATCAACAGTTTTAATAATTTTTCTTGTATCTAGCCCTTCTCTTTCCATATCTCTCCTATACTTTCTAACTCTTACACGTAAAAACTTTTCATCTTTGTTTGATGGATCTTTAATATAGGTTTTAAAATACTTTAAAGTTACGTATTTTAGGTCTGACTTTTTCAAATATAGAAAAGGTTTTATAATTTTTAATCGATTATTATAATCTGTTTTTGTAGACATTGATGATAATCCACTTAATCCACTTCCTCTCAATAGTCGTATAAAAAAATTCTCTATTTGGTCATCTTCGTGGTGGGCTGTTGCCAAGAACTTAATTTTATTCTTTAGACAGTAATTGGATATTAAAAGATATCTAAGATCTCTAGCTTTTTTTTTGTATATTTTGTTTTGGAACAATACCTTTCCACTGAATAACTTTACTTTTTATCTTTTTATCTTTTAATATTTTTTGTACTTTTAGCGCTTCCTTGTAAGACTCTTTTCTTAAATTATGATCAACTATCAAAATATGAATTTTGTTTTTAAATTCTAATGAATAAACCTTACTAAAATAAGCCAAACACAAACTATCTGAGCCACCAGAAACAGCTAAAGCAAAGTTTTTTTTTTTAATATTATTAAAAACTGTATATTTAAATTTTTTGTACAAATTTTTAATTTTTGAATCACTAAATGGTAATTTGTTTTTTTTAACTCTTTTTCTCGCAATTAAATTTTTTCTTTTCATATTCAGCTTTTTGAATAACAGATTGATTTGCTTTAGGATATTGAACTTTTACTCCAATAATCATTGAGCATCCTTGATCTTTTTCCCCAATCTGAACTAACATAACACCTAACTTAAGTAAATTTACTGGCGCTTTTGTGCTTTTTGGATATTTTTGATAACCATTTAAATATGCAGTTGCTGCATCCTGGTAAAGCTGTCTAACTCTAAAAGTTTCTCCATACCAATATTGAGCATTTCCGGCTAGTTTATGTTTTGGATTAGTGTCTACAAATTCCCTTAGAGCTAATTCTGCAGTATCGTAATCTCCAACTTTAATAAAACTAACTGCAAATTTATATTGTTCTTCAGGATTTGTGTCTGGAAGAATTTTTTCAGTTCTTTCTGCTGTTTCAGCAATTACTGTTCCTACAGATTCGATTGATTGTGTTTGTTGAATTTGCTCTTTAGCAGCTTCATCGGAATCCTGCACTCCTATTTCTAAAGCTTGTCCTAAATCTTGTGCTTCTCCACTGCCTGGTAATTTTTTTATTTTTTTACTAGATTTTTTTACATCGGATGTTTCTAAATCCTGAAATCTCATTTGATTATCTGATTGAACTTTTGTTATCCTATTAGACAACTTGTCTAACTTGAAACTAATTTCTTCAAAATTATTTGTTAATGCTTTAAACTGCTCTTCTAATTCAGAAAGTTTAAGCAAATGTTTTGTTAAAATATCACTGCTGCCAGTTGATAGTTCACTAGAGTTAATATTTGTTTTAAGACCTTGGCTATAAACTGCTTTTTCTAAAGTTTGGATGTCTTCCTGAAGTAATTTTAATAATTTTTCTGTGTCATCTGCGTAGGATTTGAATGGGTAAAAGCAAATTAAGAAAAAAATTAATGTTAGTTTAATTTTTGAAATAAAATTTTTATTCATAAATAGAATTTACTTTTAAAGAAAAATAAGGCAAAAAAAAGACCCACAATAATTTTGCGGATCTTTTTTTAAACTATATTTTATATTTATGCTAATTAGCTTTTACTGTCACGGATCTTCTGTTTTGTGACCAAGCTAAAGGAGTAGATCCAGAATTTACTGGTCTTTCTTTTCCATAACTAATTACTGATAATCTATTTCCTGCAATACCATAAGTCATTAAATAATCTTTAGCAGCATTTGCTCTTCTTTCGCCTAGTGCTAAGTTATATTCTCTTGTGCCTCTTTCATCAGCATGACCTTCAATTGCAAAAGTAAGTTTGCTTTTCTTTCTCATCCAAGCTGCTTGCTTACGTAATGTATCTCTTGCTGCAGTTGTTAAAATAGATTTGTTTGATGCAAAGAAAACTCTGTCAGCAACTCCAGTTGCTAAATATTCAATAGTGTCTGTTCCTGTATAAACATCACCTTGCATTTTTCCTGATTTTTTTGAAGAAGCGCAAGCAGTTAATGCTATACTTGCAAAAACTACTATTAAAATTCTTTTTAAATTTGCTGTATTAATCATTTTTTATTCTCCCTAGTAATTATTAGTTTTAATTATTAAATCTTGTTATACACACATACAATATTTCAAAATAACCATCAAGTTGCAAGTTCAAATTTTTAACAAATAAAGGCTACTTTGATAGCAAACCGGACCAAGATGGGTCTGACCCATCAGTTTCTGTCTCTATCAATCTCTCATTATATCCCGTCAAGTCAATTGACCACAGTTTAGTAGAAAAACCCTTTCCTTTATTATTTGTTTTTGTTTCTCTATAAAAAATCAACACTCTTCCATTTGGTGACCATGAAGGTGCTTCCTGATAAAAATTTTCAGTCAATAATCTCTCTCCACTTCCATCGGGTCTCATAACTCCAATATAAAATCTTCCTTTATGAACTTTTGTAAAAGCAATAAGATCACCTCTAGGTGACCAAACCGGAGTTCCATATAAACCTTTTCCAAAAGTTATTCTTTTGGTATTGGAACCATCACTTCTCATCACATAGATTTGTTGCAGTCCACTTCTGTCAGAATTAAAACAAATATACTTTCCATCTGGTGAATATGATGGTGAAGTATCAATGGAAGTATGGTCAGTAATTTTTTCAACAACTCTTGTTTTTAAATTCATTGTATAAATTTCTGAGTTTCCATTTTGAGCAAAACTCATAATTATTTTTTCTCCATCAGGAGAAAATCTTGGGGCAAAAGTCATGCCAGGAAAATCTCCTACCACTTCTTGAACACCAGTTTCAATATCAAGCAAATAAACTCTCGGTAGGTTTCTAAAATAAGACAAATAAGTTACAAGTTGATTTCTTGGACTAAATCTTGGTGTCAAAACTAACTCGTTTCCTAAAGTTAGATATTTGAGGTTAGCTCCATCCTGATCCATGATTGCAAGTTTTTTAAATCTCTGAGTTTTTTCACCAGTTTCAGATACGTAAATAATTCGTGTATCAAAATATCCATCTTCTCCAGTAAGTCTTTTATAAATTTTATCTGAAATTATATGCGCTACTCTTCTCCAATTATTGGGTGTAGTTGAAAATGCAAGTGCAACCATTTCTTTTGCAGCAACAACATCCCACAATCTAAATTCAGCTCTTAATTTATCTTTTGTGACTGTAACTTTCCCAGTTACAAGAGCTTGAGCTTTTATCAATCTCCAATCTTCAAATCTTGGTTTTATATGAGCTATGTCTGGATTTTGGACAAAAGAATCTTTGTTTAAAGGATTAAATAAACCTGATCTCTTAAAATTAGTTTCTATAACTTTAGAAATTTCTTCACCTATATTTTTAATAATCTTTCCATCTTGTGTTATTTCTATAGAACCTGGTTCAATATAAAGCGGGGAGATTGCGATAGGTAATGGTTCAAGATTTCCTCTAGTTATATCCACCTCTACTAATGCATTGGCGGAATTGCCTAAAACAAGTAAATAAAAAATATAAGAGAGAATTTTTTTCTTCATATTATCCTTTTAACATTTCATTAGCGTCAAAGTTTAGTTGCAAATCTTTCCATTTTTCATAGCCAGTAGGTGGTACCCTTAGTGGTTGACAAATTCTTATCGCTCTAAGCGCACTTTCAGCTAAAACTTTGTAAAAACTTTGTCCTGGCTTATTCATTCTTGCATGATCTAATATTTCTGATCTCAAAACAGTTCCATCAGGTTTTAATCTTAACTTAATTCTTACCAATAAATTCTCTTGGTAGGGTAAACCTAAAGGCAAGCTCCAACAACCAAAAATTTGAGCTTTTAATGCATCTTCCTGGCTAAGAGTTAACGCGTTAGTAAACGAATTCTTAACGTTACTTTGTGTAAGTTTTTTATTTTTTTTAAGAGTTTCAGCAGTGTCTTCCTTTGATTTATCAATAAGTGCAGCTATTTGGCTGGGGTCAAAAAGTTCTTTTTTTTCAAACTCAGAAGCTTGTCTGATTTCGTCTTTGATTTCCTCTGGATTTTGTTTTTTTTTAATTATTTGTTTTTTTTCTTTATTTGCTTCATCTGGCAAAGGTATCCTGTCTGGTTTTTCCTTTTTTTTCTCTGACGGGGGTGCCTGTTTTGAAACTACTCTTTTTTCTTCTTCTTCTTTTTTTATTTTTTCCAAAATTTCTTTTGCCTTGGCGGCAAATGGAATAGAAGTACTGTCAGTGATTTGTATCAAGTCAACTGACAAAATCGGTGGTAAATCAATTGGAGATTTCATCATAAACGGTAGACTTAAAGCAGTTAAAATAATCATTACGGAGTGAAAAACGATAGAAATGAATATGTTTTGATTCATGCTAGTTTTGATAAGGTTCAGATATTAAAGCTACCTTTGAAAAACCTCCCCCAGACAACATTCCCATAATCTCAAGAACTCTTCCATAATTTATAGTTTTGTCTCCTCTTACATATATTCTGGTATCGGTTCTGTTGTTGGAAATTGCTAAAATTTTTGGAATTATTTTATCAAAAACAACTTGATGTTCTTGAATAAAAACTTCTCCTTTAGAATTAATTGATAAAGTTAAAGGTTCTTGATCATCAGGCAAGGAATCTGCAGCAGATTCAGGTAAGTCTACCTGAACACCGACTGTAAGCAAAGGAGCTGTGACCATAAAAATTATAAGCAAAACTAACATTACATCAACAAAAGGGGTAACATTAATTTCGCTCATTGGTTCTTTTGATGAACGATTAATTTTAAATCCCATAACAATTTTTTAAATTATTGATAAAAATCTTTTAGAAAAATTTTCTACGCGATCGCTATATTTTTTTGAATCACTATTAAATTTATTATAAGCAACAACTGCTGGGATTGCCGCTAGCAAACCTAAGGCCGTAGCAAATAGTGCTTCCGCTATTCCGGGCGCTACTATTGCCAAACTAGTGTTTCTTGAAATAGCAATTGATTGAAAAGAATTCATTATTCCCCAAACAGTTCCAAACAGTCCAATAAAAGGCGCTGTTGATCCTACTGTAGCTAAAAAAGTAAAATGCTTTTCAATTAATTTAATTTCTTTGTCTGCTGAAATTTCTAAAACTCTACTTACTCTATCTGATTGAACAGCCGACGATTTTGATTTTGTTTTTATTAGTTCGGCCATTGCAGTTTGAAATATAGATGCCAAGGGGTCTTTTTCCCTATTTGATAAACTATTGTAAAAACTTTCAGCAGATTTAGATTTCCAAAATTTTTGCTCAAAAGTAGTAGTACTTTTATCTATTTTTTTAAATAGTCTATATTTTTCAAAAATTAATGCCCAAGAATAAACTGAAGCAGAAATTAACAAAATTATAACTGCCTTTACTATAAAATCTGCTCTTAAAAATAGTTGCATTAAAGAGAAATCTGTTGATCCACCTAACCCAATAACTTGTGATGCTACCTCTTGTTCCATAAAGGCTAATTTGCATCTAAATGTGTCATGAATTTGGCACTAAACCAGATATTATATGGTTTATAGTTGTGTATCGTGGAAATATAGAGCTATTAATATGGCATCAGCTCTATTCGAGTCCTTTTTTCTGTGCAATTTGCTAGATATCTCTGGATAAGCTTCAATTACTTTCGTTCTACTTGCATCTTTGTTAGTTTTAATCAAATTAAAATGTTTTTTCCATTTAGCTGGTCTAACAAAATATATTGGTAAACCTAAAGCGGCGCAAATACCTTTGATTACTCCAAAAGATTGACCAAAATTAAACATACTCGTTACACCCTGCCCTGGCATTGCGTTGACATTTTCAACAACAACAACAACTTCTTTTTTACTATTTAATCTTTCTTTAATTATATTGGTTACTTGAGCACCGTTTATTTGTCTTTTGTTTTTTTTTCCCTCAATCATTGTGGGAGTGTCATAAACTTCTACAATTTTTTTTATTCTCTATAATGCTAATAGCTCCACTGATTCCTGGGTCAACACCAATAATTATCATTTTGTTATATCTTTCGATAAAGAATTATTTTTTATTTCTAAATTTGCATAAACATATTGAACATCATCATCATCTTCTAACAGCTCTAGAAAATTTAATACAGATTTAGTTTTTTCATTATCTAATAAAACTTTGTTTGTCGGCAGCCATTCAATTCCTGACGAATAAAGTTCTTGAATTTTTTTTTCAATTTCAACTTTTACCTTATAAAAATTCTCTTTTTTGGTAATAATTTCGTGATATGAGTTAATTAGTCCACAATCTTCAGCTCCAGCATTTATCGCTAATTCCAATATGTCGTTATCTGAGATCTTGTGCTTTTCTATCCTAATAACACCAACTTGTTTAAATTGATGGGAAGCGACGCCTGGTGAACCTAAATTTCCCCCATTCTTTTGAAATATGGTTCTTATATTTGAAGCTGTTCTATTTTTATTATCAGTCAAAGCTTCAACTATAACTGCTACTTTTTCTGGACCAAAACCTTCATAAATAATACTTGCATAATTTAATTCTTTATTTAATTCTGACTTGTTTAAAGCTCTCTCAATATTATCTCTAGGCATATTTGCTGCTTTAGCAGCTTGTATTCCAGATCTTAATCTAGGATTCATATTGGGATCTTTTGATCCAAGTTTAGCTGCTACCGTAATTTCTTTTGAAAGCTTGGAAAATATTTTTGAACGTTGCTTGTCAGCTTTACCTTTTTTATGTTTGATTCCAGCCCAATGCGAATGTCCTGCCATAAATTATATTCTATTTTCCAGATGTTTTCCTAGAATAATGGGTTCAATTCTGCTTGCTAATCCTGTTTTGTCATCAGCAATTACCATTAGACCTGAAATTGTTCCTTCACCGAGTGCAGGATAATGTTTTTTGGCAGAAGGATCTTTTAAAAAAAATTTCAAAGAGTTTTCCTTATTCATTCCGATTACCGAATTATAATCACCACACATGCCGATGTCTGTTTGGTAGGCTGTGCCTTCAGTCATAATTCTATAATCTGAAGTTGGTACATGGGTGTGAGTGCCAACAACCATTGTTGCTTTTCCATCAAAAAAATGTCCTATTGCCATTTTTTCGCTTGTAATTTCACCATGAATATCAACAATTATAAAATCAGCATCCTTTTTTAATTTAACTTTTTCAACGAATTGTTTTGCTGACTCAAAAACATCATCGCATTTTTTCATAAAAACATTTCCCATTAAATTAATAACTGCAATTTTCA
Organism: uncultured Pelagibacteraceae bacterium; assembly: GCA_905612235.1. GTDB lineage: Bacteria > Pseudomonadota > Alphaproteobacteria > Pelagibacterales > Pelagibacteraceae > AG-414-E02. The sequence goes on from CAJQRF010000040.1 coordinate 21,585, forward strand.
TATTTTTTTTTCCACGAAAAATACCGAATCCATTTCCTGGAGCTCCTTTAAAAAGATTGCTGGGTCTTAATAATCTTTTTTCAAAATTTATAAATTCCATTGTCTCTTTTTGATCCCAAACATGATTTCCTGTAGTAATCACATCAGCTCCAGCTTTGAAAAAGTCATCAGAATTTTCTTTTGTTATTCCAACTCCAGGATCTGCAGCATTCTCACCATTAACAACTACAAATTCTATTTTTTTTTTTCTAATTATCTCAGGTAATTTTTCTACTATGACTTGCCTGCCGGAAGGGCCCATAATATCTCCGAGTATTAAAATATTCATGTTTTATTTATTCGCGCTTATAATTCCACGTTCTGTGAATATATAGTCTAATTTAAAATCATGTTTATGAACAGGTATATTTTTACACTGCTGAAATGAATATGATGCTCCAATTGTAACTATTTTCTTTTTTAGTTTTTTTATTTTTTTTAAACTTCTGTCATAATATCCTCCTCCATAACCGATACGATTTAGTTTGGCATCAAATGCTACCAATGGAACAATAATTACATCAGGTAAAATTTCCTTATTTAAATTTTTTGGTTCTAAAATTCCAAATTTACTTACATAAAGTGGCTCTTCAAAAATCCATTTTTTAAAGTTCATTAATTTTGAATTTTTTACAACAGGCAAAACTATTGTGAGTCTTTTTTCTGAACACTTTTTCAAAAAGTTTAAGATATTTACTTCATAATTTGATGGATAATAACCTCCAACAACTATTCTACTTTTTATATTAAAATGTTTTTTTATTAAACTAAATAATAAGTTAAAATCAAAGTTTTTTTTTTTAAAATAGTTTTTTTCTCTACTAAGGAGAAATTTTTTTCTTAAGTGATTTTTATCATTCTTCATTATTTACTGAATATTTTTTTCTAAATCATTTTCTGCATCTTCTTCTGCGTCTTCAATAAATTTTTCTATTGATTTTGTTGTTTTGTCTAAAATTTCTTCATACGTATTTTTGCTCTGCTCAGCTGTAGTTTTAAAGTCATTCAGTTCATTTTTTAATTTTTCAATTTCAATTTCTTTTTCTTCTTTGTACTCTATAGATAACGATCTAAGTTCCTTAAATTTAATTGACAATTTTTCAAAATCATTTTTTTTTATCTTTTACTTTTTTGAACAAATCAAAATAGTCATCTACCATTTTTATTCCAGCAATTAATAAAAGTTTATTTTCACCAATATTGCCAAGATTTTTTTTTAATTCGCTGTATTTTAAATCTAAATA
>CAJQRF010000041.1 GCA_905612235.1 uncultured Pelagibacteraceae bacterium
AATTGAAAAATTAGTTGAAATTACAAAGAAAGAGGGAGCTAACATATTATGTGGAGGCAAAAGACCATCTGGTTTTAACAAGGGTTATTTTTATGAGCCTACTGTATTTGATAATGTAAAAGATGATTTTAAAATAATGACTGAGGAGCCGTTTGGTCCATTAACTCCTTTGCTTACGTTTAAAGCTTTTGATGATGTTATTAATAGAGCTAATAATCAAGCTGCAGGTTTAGCTGGTTATGTTTGTACAAATTCGATTGAATTAGCTAACAAAACTTCAGAAGCTTTAGAAACTGGAATGGTTGCAGTTAATACTCCATTTATTTCAAATGCAGAAACTCCTTTTGGTGGAATAAAACAAAGTGGATATGGTCGAGAAGGTGGGTCAGTTGGTATAAAAGATTATCTTAACATAAAATATACTCATCTTGGTATTAATGGATAGCTGTTTAAATGAAAAAAATGCTTGCAACCGGTTAATAACTTAAATAAATAATTTGGCTAATGAATTTAATTCAACATTTTGTTAATGGAAAAAAATTTTTAAGCAATTCCAAGAGGAATGGAAAAATATTTGACCCAGCAACTGGAGAACAAAAATCTCAAATTATATTAGGGTCAAAATTAGATTTAGATAATGCTGTAATCATTGCAAAAAAAGCTTTTGAAACTTGGTCGCAAAAACCACCAATTCAAAGAGCAAGAGTAATGTTTAAGTTTAAAGAGTTAATTGAAAAAAACTCAGATGAAATAACAAAAATTATTGTTTCAGAACATGGAAAAGTTTATGAAGATGCAAAAGGTTCACTACAAAGAGGTTTAGAAATCGTTGAGTTTGCGTGTGGAATACCTCAAGTTTTAAAAGGTGAATTCTCTGAAAACGTTGGAACTAATATTGATAGCTGGTCTGTGCGTCAACCTCTTGGTGTTTGTGCTGGAATAACTCCATTTAATTTTCCTGCAATGGTTCCAATGTGGATGTTTCCGATGGCAATTGCTTGTGGAAATACATTTATACTTAAACCTTCAGAAAAAGATCCATCTTGTTCAATGAGATTAGCTGAACTACTTACGGAAGCTGGACTTCCTAATGGAGTATTTAATGTAGTAAACGGTGACAAAGAAGTTGTTGATGCAATTTTAGTTAACAAAGATATTCAAGCAGTAAGTTTTGTGGGTTCTACACCTGTTGCAAAATATATTTATGAAAATGCAGCAAAAAATGAAAAAAGAGTTCAAGCATTGGGAGGTGCTAAAAATCATTTAGTAGTAATGCCAGATTGTGATTTGGATCAAGCTGTTAATGGTTTGATGGGAGCAGCATATGGTTCTGCTGGCGAAAGATGTATGGCTCAATCAGTTGCTGTTGCAGTAGGAAATGTTGCTGATAATTTAGTTAATAAATTAATTAAAAAAGTTGAAGCTTTAAAAGTTGGTCCAGGCATGGATAAAACTTCTGAAATGGGTCCTTTAATTTCAAAAGTACATTTAGAAAAAGTAAAAAGTTACGTTGATCTTGGGGTAAAAGAAGGTGCAAAATTAATTGTCGATGGCAGGAATTTAAAATTGCAAGGATATGAAAAAGGTTTTTTTATGGGTGGATGTTTGTTTGATAATGTGAAAAAAAATATGAAAATTTATAAAGAAGAAATTTTTGGTCCCGTTCTATCCATAATTAGAGTTAAAGATTTTAATGAAGCTACTCAACTTATCAATGATCATGAATATGGCAATGGAGTAAGTATTTATACCAGAGATGGTGATGTTGGAAGAACATTTGCAAACAAGATAAAAGTTGGAATGGTTGGGATAAATATTCCAATACCTGTACCTGTAGCTTTTCATAGTTTTGGTGGATGGAAAAGGTCTTTATTTGGTGATCAACACATGCATGGACCCGAAGGTGTAAGATTTTATACTAAACTTAAAACAATAACTTCTCGTTGGCCATCTGGAGTAAGATCTAACCCAGAATTTATAATGCCAACAATGAAATAAACTATTTTTTTTCCAGCCAATTAATATGGTGAAAAACAATCGCAGCAGAATTTGAAATATTAAGACTCTCTATATTTTTATTAATTTCAATTTTTAAAAGAAAATCTGAATTTTTTAATGTCTGGTG
>CAJQRF010000042.1 GCA_905612235.1 uncultured Pelagibacteraceae bacterium
AAAAGTAAAAAAAAAATCATCACTAAAAGTATTAAAAATAAAATAAAATCAAATATTTCAAAAAAAGAGTTTAAGAATATTGTTTTAAAAGCAAAAGACTACATTAAGAAAGGTGATGTCTTTCAAGTTGTTTTAAGTCAACGTTTTGAAACTAAATTATCAAAATCACCTTTGGAAATTTATAAAAAATTGAGATTAGATAACCCATCTCCCTTTATGTATTTTTTTAATTATCACGACTTTCAAATAATAGGTAGCAGTCCAGAGATTTTAGTAAGATTGAGAAATGATAAAGTTACTATTAGACCAATAGCAGGAACGCGGCCAAGAGGTTCAAATCATAAATTAGATACCAAATACAAAAGAGAACTTTTAAATGACAAAAAAGAGTTAGCTGAACATCTTATGCTTCTTGATCTTGGTAGAAATGATGTTGGAAAAGTATCAAAAATTAATTCAGTAAAGGTTACGGAAAATTTTAAAATTGAAAAATATTCTCATGTAATGCACATAGTATCAAATGTAGAAGGTAAGTTTAATAAAAAGCTGGATTTACTTGATACTTTACTAGCTGGCTTTCCCGCAGGCACTGTATCTGGAGCACCGAAAATACGTGCTATGGAAATTATTGATGAGCTTGAAAATACAAAAAGAAAAATGTACGCAGGAGCTATAGGGTATTTTTCTGCAAACCAAAATTTTGACACTTGCATAGCTTTAAGAACCGCTTTAATTAAAAATAATAAATTTTACATACAATCAGGAGCGGGCATTGTTGCTGACAGCATTCCTGAAAAAGAATATCTTGAAACTGTCAATAAAGCTAAAGCCTTAATAACATCGTTGAGTTGATTTATGAAAATTCTCTTAATAGATAACTATGATAGCTTTACTTATAACTTATATCATTATTTTTCATCTCTTGAATGTAACGTGGACGTTTTAAGAAATGATAAAATCAAAATTAATGATATTTTAAAAAAAAAGTACCATAAAATAGTTATATCACCAGGTCCTGGGAATCCCAATAAAGCAGGATCATGTATAAATATTGTTAAATATTTTTATAACAAAATACCAATTCTTGGCGTTTGCTTAGGTCATCAAATTATTGGACAAGTTTTTGGATCAAAAATTATTATTGCAAAAAAAATCATGCATGGAAAAGTTAGTAAAATAATTCATAATGGTAAGGGTTTATTTAAAAATTTAAAAAATGGATTATTAGCAACACGATATCACAGCTTAATTATTCAAAGAAATACACTTAGCAAAGACTTGATTATAACAGCAGAAACTAAAGATAAAGTAATAATGGGAATAATGCATAAAAAATATAATATACATGGGGTTCAATTTCATCCAGAAAGTATTAGAACGCCTTCTGGTTTGCAAATATTGAAAAATTTTATCAACTACAAAATATAATGGAAACATTTATAGAAAAATTAAAAAAAAGAGAAAATTTATCTTTTGATGAAAGCAAAAAAGCCTTTCAAATATTGATGAATGGAGAAGCTTCGGATGAGGAAATATATAATTTTTTAGTTCTCTTGTCGGCTAAGGGAGAGGTGGCAGATGAAATAGCCGGTGGGGTTTATGTTTTAAGAAGTAAATCGAAAAGAGTTAATATTGATAACTGTGTAGATACATGTGGTACTGGTGGCGATGGAAAAAATACCTTAAATATATCAACTGCTTCAGCATTATTATTAGCAAGTATGGGAGTTAAAGTTGCAAAACACGGAAATAAAGCTGTTTCATCAAAATGTGGATCTGGTGATGTTTTAGAAGCATTGAATATTAACATAAATTTAGAACCAAGTGAAATAGAAAATCAAATAGCAAAAAATAACTTTGGTTTTATGTATGCACCAAATTATCATAGTGCAATGAAGCATGTTGGTCCTACTAGAAAAAGAATTGGCAAAAGAACAATTTTTAACATGATTGGTCCTCTAAGCAGCCCTGCATTAGTTGAGAAACAGGTTGTGGGGGTTTTTGATAATAAATTACTAAAAATTTTTGCACATGCATTAAATAATTTAAATATAGAATTTGCTTGGATTGTAAATAGCGAAGATGGTCTAGATGAAATATCTCCTTATGCAAAAACAAATGTTGTTCAATTAAAAAATGGTAAAATTACAGAAATAATAATAGATCCTAAAGAATTAAATATTGGTGCGAATAAATTTGACGATTTATTGGGTGATGATGCTCAATTTAACGCAAATAAGATGCTAGATATATTTAAAGGTAAAGATAATGATTTTTCAAAAGCCGTTTGTTTAAATTCGGCCGCTGGACTAATTGTTAATGAATCCCATCAAAATTTTGAAGATGCGTATAATAATTCAAGAGAACACATTTTATCAGGCAAAACCATAAAACACCTAGAAAAAATTAAAAATGCCTGAAAATATACTTAAAGATATCATTAATAAAAAAAAAATCAGAATTGCTGAATTAAAAAGGAAAAGACCTTTAGAAAATATATCTGAACATATGCCTGACTCTATGGATTATATAAATTTTAAAAACAGAATTGAACAAAATATGCAAAATAACAAATTATCAATTATTGCTGAGATTAAAAAAGCAAGTCCATCAGCAGGTATATTAGTTGAGAAATATAATCCTGTTGATATAGCAAAAATATATTACAAAAATAAAGCAACCTGCCTATCAGTTTTAACTGAAGAGGATTTTTTTTTAGGAAGCTTATCTCACATTTATAAAATTAAATCTTTATGTAATGCGACAGATCCAGGGAGTATGCATATACCAATTTTATGTAAGGATTTTTTTATAGATACTTATCAAGTGCATTTAGCTAAATATTATGGAGCAGACGCTATATTAATTATTCTTGCTGGGGTTAATGAAAAATTAGCTGACGACCTTTATGAAGAAGCTTTAAAATTAAATATGTCAGTTATCGTAGAAGTTCATACGATAGATGAAGCTAAAAAAGCTTTAAATTTTAAAGAAGCATTAATTGGAATCAACAACAGGAATCTTAAAACATTAAAAACTGAAATAAATACAACTTATGATATTCATAATATTTTAATAAATCATAAAGGGCCTTTAATATCCGAAAGCGGAATAAAGACAAAAGAAGAACTTTTAGAAATCCAAACAAAAACAAAAATTAAAACCTTTTTAATTGGTGAATCACTTTTAAAAAACATGGAAAAAAATTCTATTTTTTCAGTTCTTTGATCAAAAAACCCCAATTTCATTAACTTTTAAGCTATTGTGATATCAGAAGAACTTTTATAGAACATTAGATGTACGATATTTGTTCTATGCTTACAAAAAAACAAAGAAATTTACTGATATTTATTAACAAGAAGATTAGATCTTCCGGTGTATCCCCTTCTTACGAAGAAATGAAAAATTCTCTAAATTTGAAATCTAAATCTGGCATACATAGACTTATTTCTGCTCTAGAAGAAAGAGGTTTTATAAGAAGATTGCCTCATAAAGCTAGGGCTTTAGAAGTTATAAAACTACCAGAAACAGCTAGTGCAAATGATATCTATAATTCTTTTTCTCCAAGTGTCATCAGAGGAGGTTTGGACAACAAAGATGCAAAAAAAAATAGAAATGAAATTTCAGTTATAGGTAAAATAGCAGCTGGTACACCAATTGAAGCAATACAAAATGAAGTTTCTAAAATTGTACTGCCTGAAGAGTTAAGCAAAAGTGGAGAACATTTTGGACTAAAAATTTCTGGAGATTCGATGACTGGCGCTGGAATAAATGACGGAGATACAGTTATTGTTAAAAAAGCTGATACTGCAAATAATGGACAAATAGTTGTAGCTTTAATTGACGGTCATGAAGCTATGTTAAAAAGAATTCGTAAAAAAGGTAAAGTTATAGCTCTCGAAAGTGCAAACGAAAGATATGAAACCAAAATATTTGGTCCAAATAGAGTTAAAGTCCAAGGCATATTGGTATCTTTATATAGAAACTTCCAATAAAATAGTTTAAAAGGCATTAATGAGTTTAGTGGCAACAAGATTTGCTCCATCACCTACTGGACCACTTCATATTGGTGGAATAAGAACAGCACTGTTCAATTGGCTATTTTCAAAAAATAATAAAGGTAAGTTTTATTTAAGAATTGAAGATACGGACAAAGAAAGATCAAAAGATAAATATAAAGATCAAATAATCGAATCATTAAAATGGATTGGAATAGATCATGATGACAAAGAATTTATCCAATCAGAAAATATTAATAATCATAAAGAAATAGCAGAAAAACTTTTAAAAAATGGTTTCGCATACAAATGTTATTGTAGTGAAGACGAGATAAAAGAACAAAAAGAAAATGCGAAAAAAAAAGGTATACCTTTTGTATACAATAGAAAATGGAGAAATCCAGAAGGTTTAGAAGTTCCAAAAGATATTAAACCAGTCACAAGATTTAAGAGTAAAATAAGTGGGGACAATTCGATTGAGGATTTGGTTCAAGGAAAAATAAATATATCAAATTCTACGTTAGAAGATTTTATAATTCAGAGAAAAGATTTAACTCCAACTTACCAACTTTCTGCTGTAGTAGATGATCATGAAATGAATATAACTCATGTTATAAGAGGTGATGACCATAAAATAAATACATTTAAACAAAAACAAATTTATGAAGCGCTGAACTGGAAATTACCCTACTTTGCACATATTCCTCTTATACATAGCGAAAGTGGATCAAAATTATCAAAAAGAGATAACGCATCAACTATAGATGATTACATTAAAATGGGAATTATGTCTGATGCATTAAGAAACTATCTGCTGCGATTAGGATGGTCATATAAAGATAAAGAAATATTCACCTTAAATGAAAGTATAGAATTGTTTAATCTAAAAGGAGTTGGAAAATCACCATCTAAACTAGATATTACGCGAATTCTTTCATTGAACGAGCATTATATTAAAAATATAGATGAAGAAAAATTATTAAAACTATTAAAAACCTATTCTAGTAATTTCAAAAAAGAAATAGATGATAACAAAAACAAACAGATAATAAAATCAATAAAATTTTTAAAAAATAAGGCAAAAACATTGGAAGATATTTATCAAAACGCTCAATACATATTAAAAGATGATATTGAAATTTCCTCAGAATACTTAAAGCTATTAGATGATAGCTCAAAAGCTATATTAAAAGATTTTACGTTAGATTTTGAAAAAATAATTCAAATTAATAAAGAAAATTTGGAAATTATTATAAAAAAATTAATTGAAAAAAATAAAACAAACTTTAAAGGTGTTGGTCAACCATTAAGAATAGCATTAACTGGGTCTAAGTTTGGTCCAGGAATATACGATATTATTCTGTCTCTTGATAAAAATGAAGTTCTTAAAAGATTAAAGAAAATTAATTAAAGCCATACTTGCGATTTCTGTAGATTTATTTGTTTTAAATTTTTTAATAATTTCTTGTGTTTTACTGATTTGTTTTTGTAAATCATTTTTATTACTTAATAATTCATCAACTACATGAAATATATTCTCTGGATTACATTTTGATTGAAGTAATTCAGGTATTATCTCATCATTTGCAGTTATATTAATTATATTAGCAAATTTCACTTTAACCAATAATTTGATGATGAAGAAATTAATAAAATTCATCTTATAAATAATAACAGAAGGTATTTTAAAGTTACAAATTTCTAAAGAAACAGTGCCAGACTTAGAAATTGCAAAAATCGATTTTTTTAAAACTTCAGATTTAATATTTTCATCAAAAACAACATCACAATTATCAAAACCTTCATTACTTAACATTTTTTTTATTAAATTAAAGTGACTTTGTGTAGCATGAAAAATAAAAAATATATCATTATATTTATTGTTCATTAACTTTATAAATTTAAACAAAATTGGTGCTAATATATTTATTTCACTCAATCTACTGCCTGGAAATATTGAAAATAACTTTCTATAATTATTAGTAAAATGGCTTATATCGATTTTAGAATTAATGTCATCATCTAACAAAGGATGTCCTACAAAAGTGGATTGAATATTTTCTTTTTCAAAATATTTTTTTTCAAAAGGAAAAAGAAGTAAAACATGATCTAAAAATAACTTCAACTTTTTTACACGATTTTCTCTCCATACATAAACTTTTGGAGAAACAAAATGAACAGTTTTAATCTTAGGGTTAATTGTTTTAACTTTTTTTGCTATTCTTAAAGTAAAATCAGGACTATCAATCGAAAACAAAATATCTGGATTAAATCTAATAATTTCATCAGTTGTAAATTTAATCTTTTTTTTAATGTTTAATAAATTAAAAATAACATTAGTAAATCCAAGATATGTAACTTCACTTAAATCATAAATTGATCTAATATCTAATTTTTTTAAATGATCTCCTCCTACGCATAAGTATTCAATATCTTTACTTTTTTTTTTAAGTGTAGTTATAACTTTAGACGCAAGTCTATCACCAGATGGTTCGCCCACAAGTATGAATATTTTTTTCATTTTACTGTTATAAATATATTATTTGTATTGGCAAAGTTTATGCACCTTTGTATATCTAAAAAAATATTTTTTTTACTTTTTAATACAATCCCTTTTATCCCAGATAATTTGCACTGAATTAATGTTTTCATGCCTATAGTTGGTAAATCAATTCTTAAATCTTGTTTTTTTTTAGGAAATTTAACTAAAACGCCTTTTTGAATACCTTTAATTTTCTTACATTTTTGTAACATTACTTGAGTGCCTTTGCTGTCTTCTGTTGCAATAACCTTTTTATCTCTTACTACAACACCTTGGATAAAATCTTGACTGTTTGATTTATTCAATACATCTATTCCTTTTCTAATATCAATATTATCCTGCGCATTTGGTCTTATTTTTGAATGATTTCCTTTTTTAAGTGTGAGTTCAGGATTGTAGAATAAAGAATCAATTGTCTTAATTTTTTCTTGTTTTAGAATTTTTATAACTTCTTTTAAAATTGCTGCATCTCCAATTTTAGCACTTTTTATAATTCTTGGAATATAGTAAATACCTTTAAAATCTAATTTAATCTTAGAAAAATTTGGTTTTGAAACTCTACCAGCAAATAAAACTTTTTTGCAATTATTGTTTTTTAATATATTTATTATTTTACCAAACTCACCAATAGAGACAGAATATGAACTCTTATTATTTTTAAAAACATTTTTTTTTGATAAATCAATGATTGTATGTTTTATATTTTTTTTCTTAATTTTTTTTAGTATTTTTTTTGGAAAGCCGTTATCGCCAAAAATTAATCCAATCATTAGTTATTCTGAGGTGTGCAAATAGGCCTTTTTTTGTCTTTAGTAATAAAATTTATGACCTCTGTTACTAATTCATTTTCCTTATATTCACCATTAATTTTACTCAGATTTTCATGTAAATTTTTTGATGAAAAAATTTTATTAAATGCTGAATCTAATTCTAGAATTGTTTTATTGCTATATTTCTTTCTCTTTAAACCTATTAAATTAATACCTCTTAAATAATTTCTATTTCCAAATGATAAACCAAATGGTATTACATCTTTTAAAACACCTGTCATGCCCCCAATCATTGCTAACCTTCCGATTCTTGTAAATTGTTGCACTGCAGAATTTCCTCCTATTACAACAAAGTCTTCTACTATGACATGGCCACCTAAAGGAACATTGTTTGCTATAACTACATTATTTCCTATATGGCAATCGTGAGCTACATGGGATGAAATCATTAATAAATTATTATTGCCAATTACTGTTTTGCCCCCTCCACCTTTTGTTCCAGGATTGATAGTTACGTACTCTCTTATTACGTTATTGTCTCCAATTTCAAGACTATTATTTTCTCCTTCAAATTTTAAATCTTGAGGTTCCGTTCCAATAGATGAAAAAGGAAATATTTTAGTTCCTTTTCCTATTAAAGTATTTCCTTCTATATGTATATTTGAAATTAATTCTACATTTTCTTTAATAGTAACATTGGGTCCTATGTAGCAATAGGGACCAATTTTTACATTTTTTTCTATGTTTGCTGTCTTGCTAATGATGCTTGAATTATGAATCATTTATTTTTGTCCACAATTGTTGCTGACCATTCAGCGTCAGCCATTTTTTTATCATTTACTTTAGCTATACCTTTGTATTTCCAAACTCTTCCGTGAGATCTAACAGCCTCAATATCTAAATGTAATTGGCAATCTGGTAGAACTGGGATTCTAAATCTAGCTTTTTCTATACTCATTAAATAAACTAATTTATCTTTATATTCCTTTGGATCTATTCCGTAAGCTGTTAATGCAGCTGCAGCTTGTCCAAATGCCTCGACTATTAAAACACCTGGCATGACTGGTTGACCCGGGAAATGCCCCTGAACAAAAAATGAATCTTTTTTAACTTCGACTATAGCTGTTGCGGATTTTAAATGAACTATGTTAATTAATTTGTTAATTAATAGCATCGGCTCTCTATGAGGTAATAAACTTTCAATTTTTTTTTTATCTATTGTATTTTCTTTCATTTATTCTTTCTTTTCTTCACAAAATCTTTGAGTGAAACTGCGGGATATCCCATTACACTTTTATTATCTGGTATATCACTAACAACACCACTGCCACCACCAATTTTGACGTTATTGCCTATTTTAAGATGTCCTGATATTCCTGCTTGTCCACCTATAACCACATTATCACCTAAAGTACTACTACCAGCAAAACCTACTTGTCCAGCTATCATGCAGTTATCACCTATTTGAACATTATGAGCGACATGGACTTGATTATCGAGAAATGTATTTGTTCCAATAATAGTATCAGCTATTGAACCTCTGTCGATAGTACTATTGGCTCCTATTTCAACTCCATCTTTTAGAATTACTTTACCTATATGAGGACTTCTTAGATTTTTATTTTTAATAGGCAAAAAACCAAAACCTTTTACACCAACTTTTGATCCATCTTGAATATTTACATTATTATGAATTATAGAATTTTTTATAGTAACAAATGAACCAATAAAACATTTCTCACCAATAGTTACATTACTTTCAATAATACAATTACTGCCAATAGAAGAATTTATACCAATTTTAACATTTTTTCCTATTAAAACATTTTTTCCAAAATAAACTTTTGGATATAATTTTAATAGTTCGCTAGAAGAAGATAAATTTTTATCCGGATAATCAATATCTGCAGTAGGAAAGAACATTTTTGACGCTTTAGTAACTGCAAATAAAACATTTTTCACATTTAGCTTAATACATTTTTCAGGAAGAAATTTAGATAAGTTTGGGGTGGTTATGCAAACAGCAGCGTTAGTTTTTAACGATATGTTTTGATATTTGCTAGAATTTAAAAATGTCATATCTTTTTCACAGGCATTATTTAAAGATTCAAAGCCATATATTTTTAAATTATCTAAATTTTTAAATTCACCATTATAACCTATGGTATTAAGTATCTCTTTCAAAGGGAAAGGACCCTTTCTTTCGAAAAAAACATTTTCAGGCATTTTATTTTAAATTTAATGAAGGAAGTTCTTTATTAAGTGCATCGACAATTTGATTTGTAATATCGAATTCTGTTAAACCACCGATCATTGTTTTTTTGTCCATAACTATAGATATTTTATTTTCCTTAATATAAATGTCTACAATTGGCATTATCTTACTCATTAAAATTTCCCTTGATTCAGCTCTTTGTGTTGAAATTTTAGTTAACGCTTTTTTTCTTTGTGACTGATATTCTCTAACACTTTTTCTCAGTGAATCGCTTTTTTTCTTATATTCTTCTTTTGATAGAATAGTTCTTTTTTCTAATAAGTCGGTTTCTTGTTTTTTTAATTTTTTTTCCATAGAAGTAAATTTTTTATTATTAGTCTCAAAAGATTTTTTTAAAAAGTCCTGAGCTCCTTTTCCTGCCTTACTATTGTTTAATACATACTTTAAGTCCATTACAACAATTTTTTGCTCAGCAAATGATTGTGTACTAAAAATTAATAAAAAAGTAACTACAAAATATTTTACTAAATATTTCATTAAAACGAAGTTCCTAATCTAAAGTTAAATGTTTCTGTTGTATCTGTATCAGCATTAGTCAATGCCTGTGCAAATGTCCAGCTTAATGGTCCGACGGGAGTCCAAACGTTAGCACCTATACCAACTGAGGATCTAATTTTGTTAGAATCATCCAAAGTGCTACTATAATCAACTCCCCAAACGTTACCTGTATCTATAAATAAATTAAAATCTGTTTTATAAGTTTCAGGTAAAAGATTTGGCAGTTTTGCCTCTGCACTCAAGGCTGTTGAATAATTCCCTCCAACCCAGTCAGTTCCATCCTTGGGTCCAACTTTTCCACTTACAAATCCACGAAGTCTTCTTCCAGGCAAAAATAATCTATTAGTTAATCTAACATCATCATCTAGACCATGCATAGATCTTGAGTAAAATTTAAGAGATCCTATCACATCATCAGAAAAATCATGATAACCGCTGATATCAAAACCATTCATAATTGAGGATGAATCTTGAACTAGGGGTAATGACTGTCTAAATGTAGTTACATAACCTTCTGTAGGTTGAAACCTTTGATTTCTTTTATCTAGTGTCAAAGCATAATTAAAATCAGAATTAAAATAAGTACCATCCATTTTTTTAATATTTGAGGAAGCTGTAGATTCTGACTTAATATCTTCGTGAGAAACTGATAATCCAGGTGCTATATAAATATTTTCGTATTGTTCAAAACTTGTTCCTATATCAAAGCCTGTTTTTGAACTTTTATATCCAGTAGTAGTAGTCCTGTCAGTAGATGACACATCTAAAGCAGTTGTAACTGAATTTCCTGAAAAATTATAATTTGGATTTGTAATTGCTATATTACCGTTTATTTTTTCTTCAGATAAATTAATAAGACTTTGAAGATTAATACCTCTCCCCAGCCAATTATTCTCTGCAACAGAGAATTGTAAACTTGTTCCATCGGTACCCACACCTGCTCCTGCCATCAGTTCACCCGTTGCTTTTTCCACAACATCAACCTGCAAAACTTTATAACCTTGAGTAGATCCTTCTTTCGTGCTGAATTTAACATCACCAAAAATATTTCTTGCCTTTATTTCATTCATTGATTTGTTTACTAAAAGCTCACTGTATGGATCACCTTCATCAACAAGTAATTCACCTCTAATAACTGAATCGTTCGTGATTGTATTGCCAGCTATATTTATTTTTTCAATAATAAATTTTTCACCTTCAAAAATGTCAATTTTCACTTCCACACCATCGCCATCTAGTGTTTCAATAATTTTATGATTTATAAATTGCAATTCTTTTTGCTCACTTAGTTTATCAATTTTTTCTAAAACTTTAGTCAGTTTTGATGCTGAATAATAATTTCCGACTAAGTTTTTAAATTCTGTATCTAGTGAAAGAAAGGCACTTTTATCTAAAGCGGGATCAACATCTAGAAAAAATTTTTTAAACTTATATCTTTTTCCCGCATCAATGCTAAATGTTAAAATAAAACCTTCTCCTTCTGAATATTCAACATTGCTTGATGTTAGATCAACTTCATAATAACCTTTATTTTTATAATATCTTTGTAATAATCTTTTATCTAATTCGACTCTACCTTTGTTTAAATATACGTTTCGTGAAATAAATTTCCAAAATTTAGCTTCTTGGGAAGTAATGATATCTCTTAGTTTTTTATCTCTTATCTTTTTATCACCTAAGAAATAAATTTTAGATATTTTTGCCTGATCACCTTTATCTATTGTATAAACTATATTAACTCTATTATTTTTAAGTTTTTCAATTTCAGCGTCTATTTTTACAAAATAGTAACCCAAGGATCTATAAAAGTTTTTAATTCTATTAACATCTTCTTTGATATTGTTGCTTATAAAAGATGTTTTTTCTTTAACAACGAGAATTTCATTAATTTTTTCTTTATATTTTTTTGCCTTTTCTCCATTAAAAACTATTATATCAACAATCGGGTTTTCATTTACAGTCAAACTTAAGATATTATTTTCTAGTACCGCAGATATTTCTGAAAAGAAATTAGTTTCATAAAGTTTCTTGATTATTAAACTTATGTCTGTTTCTTGGTAATCTTTACCTATGGAAATATCAGCAAAAACAACTATGGTTTCTAATGAAATTCTATCGTTACCAACAACATTTATTTTATTAACCACTTCTGCATTTAAATTAAAATTAAATAAAAAAGTTAATAAAAAAATTAAAGTAGATATTTTTTTACAAATTCGCATTAAATTATATTACACTCATGTTGGTAGTTTTCAATCTGGCCCAATTATCTATTAATTTAATATCTTTTACTGATCTTGGTTTCATTTTAGCATATTTTTTGAAATCTTTATCTTTAAAAATTTTATTTATCGTTCTAACTATATCTATAAAAGCTATTTTTTTCTTTAAAAACAACTCAACTAGGACTTCATTAGAAGCATTTACAATAATAGGCGTTGAATGACCCATATTGAGACATTTATCGATAAGCATAACTGAAGGAAATCTTTTTTTATTAACATTTTGAAAAGTCATTTTATTTAACTTATGAGGATCAATATTTTTCATATTAAAAAAATTATATTTTTTTTCATAAAGTATATTTGATATTGGGATTTTCATATCAGCGTTATGTAATATCATTTTAATTAAACCATTTTTGTATCTTATAATTGAATGTACATATGATTGAGGATGTATAATTATTTTATATTTTTTTTTATTAAAACTAAAAATCTTTGTAGCTTCAATAACTTCAAAAACTTTATTCATTAAGGTGGCAGAATCAACTGAAATTTTTTTTCCCATTTTCCAATTTGGATGCCTAACTGCCTGATTTGAATTTACATTTTTAAATTTTTTTAATGGTAGGTTTAAAAAAGGCCCTCCTGACGCTGTAATAATTACTTCATCAACATCCTCATCTTTTACATTGGTTGTAAGATTCATAATTGAAAAATGTTCTGAGTCTACCGGGATTATTTTTGTATTATATTTATTAACAACTCTAGATAGTATGTCCCATCCACAAATAATAGTTTCTTTATTGGCAATAGCTACTGCTTTACTAACTTTTATTGCATCAATGGTAGGTTGTAATCCAGCAAGCCCAACAATAGAAGACATGGTATAATCTAATTTAAATTTAATTATTTTCAACAACGATACTTCTTCTGTATAAATTTTTGTATTACTATTTTTTAACAATTTTTTCACTTTTTCGTAATGCAGTTTATTTTTTATTATCACATTCTTAACTTTAAACTCTTTTGCTTGATGAACTAACTTTTTATAATTGTTGTTTGCTGTTAATAGAATAATATCAAAATTATTTTTATTTCTTCTAATCACATCTAAAGTTGAGCAGCCGATTGAACCAGTGGAACCAAGAATAGCAATTTTTTTTTTCATTAAGAAATAATATTTAAATTAGATAAAACAAATCCTAGAATAACAACAAACATCAGGCCATCAATACGGTCAAATATTCCACCATGTCCAGGTAAAATTACTCCTGTATCCTTAATTTTTTCAATTCGTTTAAAATACGAAATCGTTAAATCTCCTGCCTGGGCAACTAGAGATAGAATTATAGCTAGAAAAAAAAATTTAGGATCAAGAAAGTTTATGCTTGAAGGCAAAACTAAACTAACAAAAAATATTGAAATTAATGAAAACACAAATGACCCAAAAACTCCTGAAACAGTTTTTTTTGGACTAATCTTAGTAAATTTTTTCCATTTAAAAGTTTTTCCAAATACATAACCTCCTACATCAGAAAATATCACAAGTATGATTGACCATATTAAAAAATCAAAATTAACACCTCCTAAATCCACGAGATAATGTATCGAGAAAAGTGATAGAATTAATAACAAATCTAAAAATAGTATTGTTGTTTTTTTTTTAAATACAGAAAATAATTCAAAATTTGCGATAAAAAAAACAGATAATAAAAACGACAATAAGTAGTAACCACCTTTAAAAATAAATAAAAAAGATAAAGGTATAATAATTAATGATGTTAATATTCTTTTTTGTAAATTTGTCATATCTTACCAAAATTTCTCTTTATGCTATAAAATTTTTTTATTACATTATTAAAATCTTTTTCATTAAAATCGGGCCACATTTTATCTATAAAAAATATTTCAGTATACGCAAGTTGCCACAACAAAAAATTACTTAGTCGTTTTGCTCCACCTGTTCTGATTAAAATTTCTGGATCAGGCATATTTTTTGTATAAAGGTTCTGAGTAAATGTTTTCTCATTGATCTTTATATTTTGTTTCTTAAATAATGATCTGGTAGCATTTAGAATCTCTTCTTTAGATCCATAATTTAAAGCTAGATTTATTGTAATTCTTTTATTTTTGAAAGTCTTTTTTTCTATATTATTTACTGTTTTTCTAATATCGCGGGGTAAACCTGATTTTTGACCAATAATATTAATTTTTACGCCCTGCTTGATAATAGTTTTTAGTTTTTTTTTTAATAACTTTCTTATTAAGTCGAAAAGAAAATCTATTTCATTTTTTGGTCTTTTCCAATTTTCTGTTGAAAATGTGTAAAGTGTTAAAAAATTAATTTTATTTTTAACAGACATTTCAATAACTTTTTCAACAGTTTTAATTCCCTCTAGATGACCATAATTTCTTGAACTTTTTTTTTTTAAACCCCATCGCCCATTCCCATCCATTATTATAGCAACATGGTTTAATGTGTTCATACAGTCATTATTTCTTTTTCTTTATCTTTTAATTTTTTTTCTAGTTCAGTTATTTGCACATCAGTTAAATTCTGTATTTTTTTTTCTGAATTATTTAACTCATCCTCGCCTATTTTTTTATCTTTTAAGTTATTTTTTAATTTATCATTAGCTTCTCTTCTTATATTTCTTATAGACACTCTTGCTTTTTCAGCTAAACCTCCCATCAATTTTTTAAGTTCAGTTCTTCTTTCCTCATTTAGACTTGGTATAGGTATGCGAATTAATTGACCATCTATTTGTGGATTGATTCCTAGATTAGATTTCTTTATTGCGCCATCTATTAACATAACGTTATTTTGATCCCAAACTTGAATTGTAATAATTCTTGATTCAGGTGTTGATACGGTTCCCAGTTGGTTGATTGACATGTTTTGTCCATAAACATCAACTTTAACAATATCTAACATTGCAGAGTTAGCTCTGCCAGTTCTTAGAGATGCAAGTTCAGAATTAAAAACATCAAAAGCTTTTTTCATTTTTGACTTGCAGTTATTAAGAGTTTCTTCTGAGCTCATTAATTAAATTCCTTCACCAACTTTAAACCTGATAAATCTTATTACCTCAATTTTGTCATTAGTTAACACTTCATTTAAAAAATCTTTAACTTTCTTTTTGGGTTCCATTATCCACTCTTGATTTAATAAAGTATTATCACTTACAAATTTATTTAATTTACCTAATGCTATTTTATCAACAATTTTAGCATCCTTTCCGCTATTTTTTAACTCTTCAATTATAATTTCTTTTTCTTTCTCTAAAAGGTTTTTATCTAAACCATCTTTATCTATCGCTAAAGGAGAAGATGCTGCAATGTGCATTGCTAGCTGCTTACCAATTTCTAAAAGTTCACTTTTAACTTTCGTAGATTTTAAAGAAACTACAACTCCTATTTTGCCAACATTTTTTTTAATCGGAGAATGTATATATGAAAAATTTAAAACATTGTCTGATTTAAAATAGCTGCTTCTTCTAATGGTAATTTTTTCTCCTATCTTTGAAATTAAACTCACCAAATTATCCTTAACGTCTTTTTTATTATTCATTTGTGAGGTTAGAATTTTATCCATACTTCCCATTTGTAGCAGTGAGACATCGGACAATTCTTCTACGAATTTTATAAACTCAACATTTTTAGCAACAAAATCAGTTTCACTATTAACCTCAATTATTGAAAAATCATCATCTTTTTCTGAAATGCAAACTAAACCCTCGGCAGCAACTCTCTCCATTTTCTTATTAGCTTTGGCAATTCCATTTTTTCTTAAAAATTCAATTGATTGCTCTATGTCACCATTTGTTTCATCTATAGCTTTCTTGCAATCTTTAAATCCTACACCAGTAAGTTCTCTTAATTTTTTAACTTTTTCTAATGTATTGTCAGATGACATAATGGAAATTGTTAATTCGGTTTTTTGCTAGCTAGCGACTTAACTTTTGATATTATCGACTCAGATATTTTTTTAACTACTTTAATCTTATCTTTAGTTTTTGATTTAAATTGATCAGTTTTTTCTTCTCTAACTTCAATTTTAGGCTTGTCTTTTTTCTTATCTGGATCAATTTCTTCGTTATCATCTTTCATTATATTTTTTTGCGCATCTAATATTGTTTGTTTTATTAGTTCGCAATATAAATTTATTGCTCGTCTAGCATCATCATTTCCTGGTATTGGAAAATTAATACCTGACGGATTGGAATTTGTATCAACTACTGCAACTATAGGAATATGCAGTTTTATTGCTTCTTTTACAGCGAGCTCTTCTATATTCGTATCAACTATAAAAATCATGTCTGGAATTTTTTTCATATCGGCAATGCCTCCAAGTGATCTTTCTAGTTTGTCTCTTTGTATACCCATTTTTAAATTTTCTTTTTTTGTAAAGCCTGTGTTCTCTTTTTTTAAGTCTTCAGTTAATTTTTTTAAACGTTTTATGGAATTTGAAATTGTATTCCAGTTTGTAAGCATGCCACCAAGCCATCTATGATTAACAAAGAATTGGGAGGTATCCTTAGCTAATGTTGCTATTGTTTCAGTAGCTTGTTTTTTTGTGGATACAAATAATATTTTTCCGCCCAAGGTAATGCATTTATGTATCTCAGTTAGTGCAGCATTAGACATTTCGAGTGTTTGAACTAAATCAATTATATGAATTGAATTTTTTGATCCAAAAATATATTTACTCATCTTTGGATTCCATCTAAAAGTTTTGTGACCCAGATGTACTCCTGCTTCTAGCAGTTGTTTAATTGTAACACTTGGTAGCTTCATATTTTTTAACCGGTTATTCCACCACAATTTTTTCCAATTAAGGACCGGAGGTTTCACAACCGAAAACTGTGTGCGTATTTAATTTTGATGTTCTACAGTTAAAGTAAGGAAAACACAATATCAATTAAGTGATAATTTTCTTTATATAAGGCTCTTTATTTAAGTATTTTAGAGTATCATAGTTAAATTTTCTTTTTTCTTTCAGTTCAAACATATATTTTTTATGATCTTCTAAGATAGATATTTTAATTTTTGAATCTCCTTTTTCCTTAATTTTCTCATATAATTGTTTTAAACTATCTGATTGATTAATTTCTATATGAACATTGTTGTAGTTTAAATTAACCATCTTATCCAAGCTAACAATTTTTCTAACATTTATTCTTCTATATCTATTTTCTTGGTTTTCTTTATCTTTTAATAGTGTGAGTAAAAAAGATTTTCCTTCTACTAGTATTTCACGATTCATTTCTAAATTCTCTGAAAATAGGAAGAGTTCAAATAATTTACTTTGATCACTAAATTTAATTATAGCAAAAGGGGTGCCTTTAGATGTCTTTTTTTCTTTTATAGACATTATTGTACCAGCAATAAAAGCTTCGTTGTCTGGGCTATTTTCAAAATTCTTAAAAGAAATAGCTTTATATTGGTCAAGAGCATCTTCAAAATCTTCCAGTGGGTGATTTGACAAATAAAAACCAACTGACTCAAATTCTTTTGACAACATTTCATTATTAGGCCAGTTGTCTAAATTTTTATCATTCATCAAATATGAAACTTTATTAACATCATCAGAAAATAAGCTTGATTGATTTTGGATTTTATTTTCATATATTGTTTTTGAATTTTGAATAATATTTGGTATATTGTCATAAAGAACTTTCCTATTTTTAAAAATAGTGTCAAAAGCTCCTGCTTTTACCAAACCTTCAAGCTGTAATTTGTTAATATTTTTTGGATTAACTCTATTTATGAAATCACTAATAGATTTAAATTTTCCATTTTTTTCTCTTTCTTGAACAACTTGACTTATAGCCTCTAAACCAACGCTTTTAATTGCTCCCAAAGCATAATATAAAGTATTCTCTTGAGGGATAAATTCTGAAAAACATTTGTTAATGCATGGTCTCTCAACTTTAATATCTAATCTTTTAAGTTCTTCAAAGAACTCACTTAATTTATCAGTATTTGATAATTCATTAGACATAGATGCAGCAATAAATTCATTTGCATAATATGTTTTAAGGTATGCAGTTTGGTAAGCTATCATTGCGTAAGCAGCGGCATGACTCTTGTTAAAACCATATCCTGCGAAAGGTTCTATTTTTTTAAATATAAATATTGCTGTTTCTTTTGTTATCCCATTTTTAACAGCGCCATTTGCAAATCTCTCTTTTTGTTTTTCAAGTTCAGCTCTTTTCTTTTTTCCCATTGCTCTTCTTAAGATATCTGCCTCTCCTGCAGAAAAACCTGATAATTCTTGAGCTATTTGCATAACCTGTTCTTGATAGATAATGACACCATAAGTGGGTTCAAGAATTTTCTTAAGCTTCGGATGTAAATAATCTGGTATTTTTTCTCCATGCTTGCACTGATTATAAATTGGAATATTACTTATAGGGCCTGGTCTATACAAAGCTACTAAAGCAATTATATCTTCAAATTTGTTAGGCTTCATATTAACTAATGCATCTCTCATACCAGCGCTTTCTAGCTGAAATAAACCAACTGTGTGTCCTGAACTTAATAAATCAAAAATTTTTGGATCATCAAGTTTAATTTTATTGATGTCTAATTCTATATTTTTATTTTTAAGTAGAGATATAGTTTTATGGATTACTGTTAACGTTTTTAAACCAAGTAAATCAAATTTAACTAGACCTGCATTTTCTGATGCATACATGTCAAATTGGGTTATTGGTAAAGTAGATTTAGAAGCAGAATCTTTATATAAAGGAACAAACTCAGCAAGTTTTTCTTCTGGGATAACAATTCCTGCGGCATGGGTAGCCATATTTCTATTTAGTCCTTCCAATTTTTTTGATATTTCGACTAATTTTTTTACTCTTGGATCTTTATCCTCCTCTTTTTTAATTCTTGGTTCTTGAGCTAAAGCTTCTGCTAATGAAAGTGGTCTAGAAGGATCAAATGGTATCATCTTACAAAGCACGTCAACATATCCGTATGGCAAACCTAAGACTCTACCAATGTCTCTAAAAGCCATTCTAGCTTTTAATTTTCCAAATGTAATAATATGCGCAACACCTTTTCCATATTTTTTTTTTAAATATTCTAAAACTTTTTCTCTTTTTTCTTCACAGAAATCTATATCAAAATCTGGCATTGAAATTCTGTCTGGATTTAAAAATCTCTCAAAAATTAAATCAAATTTAATAGGATCAATATCAGTAATTGATAATGCCCAAGCAACTAGAGATCCGGCGCCCGAACCTCTGCCGGGACCAACGGGTATGTTATTGTTCTTTGCCCATTTTATATAATCAGCAACTATTAGAAAATAACTTGCATATTTCATTTTAGAAATGATGCTAATTTCATGATTAAGTCTTTTGTTGTATTTTTTAATAAGCTCTTGTTTGTTTTGATTTGGAAGAGATGGAATTACATAATTATCCAGTTTTTCATTTAATCCTGTGGCAGAATCTTTGACCAATAAATCATCAACATTTTTTTCAGTATCAGTTTGAATATTTGGAAGATTAGGTGGTGAGTTTTTAGGTCTATAAGAAACTCTAAAAGGAAAATTTAAATTATTTTTTAAAGCTTCCGGAAGATCTTTAAAAAGTTCATGCATTTCTTGAGAAGTTTTTAGATAATGTGCATCTGTATATTTTCTTCTTTCTTTGACATTGACATAAGTTTTTTCTCCAACACAAAGATACGCGTCATGAGCTTCGTGCATATCTTTGGTGAGATAAAAAACTTCATGCGTGGCAATTATAGGTAAAGACAACTTGTCAGATGTAGTTAACAAAAAATTTTCAAATAATTTTTCTCCATTGTCATTATGTCTTTGAATTTCAATATAAAAATTGTCACCAAAGGCTTTGTAAAATTTATCAAATAGATAGTGTATTTCGTCAGTAAGATTTTTAAAAAAGAGATTTCCTATTAATCCATCAAAAGAACCAGATAATAAAATTATCCCATTACTATAATTTTCAAGATCTTCTATTGTGCAATGCGGACTTTCATCTTCTTTAATTTCTAAAAAGGATTTTGATGATAATTTAATTAAATTTTTATACCCATCCAAATTTTTAGCAAATAATGGAATTTTACCAACATAATTTTTATGCTTAATGTTAATTTGGGTCCCAATAATAGGTTGAGTTTTATTTTTTGCAATAAGTTCAGAAAATTCAAGTGCTCCACATAAATTGTTTGAGTCGCAAAGACCAATAGCTCTAATTTTATTCTCTTTACAATACAATCCCAGATCTGCGGTTTTTAATGCTCCTTCACAAATCGAATACTGAGTATGAATTTTTAGATGTGTAAAATTTTTATTATCTACTTCATTATTCATTATTTTTTATGAATATATTACCATCTAATATCTTTAACTTGTAGTCTGCTCTGTTTGATAATTCTCTATTGTGAGTTGCATAAAGTATAGCTCTTTTTTTAGTTTTTAATTTTAAAAAAAGGGAAAATATTTCATCAGAAGTTTCTCTATCAAGGCTACCAGTTGGCTCATCAGCTAAAATTATATCAGGTTCTGTTATTAGTGCTCTTGCAACAGCTACTCTTTGCTGTTCTCCACCAGAAAGTTCACTCGGAAAGTGATTGGCTCTATTTGATAAATTTACTGATGCTAATGTTTTGGTAGCTTTTTTAATTGATTCTTTCAGTGAGTAACCATTATTTAAAAGTGGGATTGACACATTTTCTAAAGCTGTAAAATCACTAAGTAAATTATTTTGCTGATATATAATAGAAATTCCTTTTTTCCTTACTAAATCTTTTTGACTTTCCTTTGCTTCAGAAAAACTTTTATTCTTAAAAAAAACTTCTCCAGAAGTGGGTTTGTCCAATAAAGCTATTATATGTAATAATGTTGATTTCCCCGATCCTGATGGTCCTGTTAAGGAAATAAGTTCTCCTTTGTTTATTATTAAATCAACATTTTTAAGAACGGAAATTTCTTTACCTGGCATATCAAATTTTTTAGATATATTTTTTAATTTCACTACTTCCTTACTCATATTTTAACGCCTTCACTGGATCTAGTTTTGCTGCTGACAAAGAAGGAATAATGGTTGCTAAAAAAGTAATTAATAAGGAAAATAATGAAATTATAATAATATAATTTAAATTAATTTCTGATGGCATTTGACTTAAAAAATAAACCTCTTCAGGAAATAATCTAATATTAAATAAAGTTGTTATTAAAACTCTTATTTCTTCAATGTAATATGAAAACAAAATACCTATTGTCACTCCTGTCATTGTTGCGCATGAACCTATAGTAAAACCAATTATAAAAAAAATCTTTGCTATAGAGTTTTTGGTAACACCTAAAGTTCTGAGTATAGCAATTTCTTTAGTTTTGTTCTTAACTAGAATTGTAAGTCCTGAAACAATATTAAAAGCTGCAACTATTATGATTAATGTTAATATAATAAACATAACGTTTCTTTCAACTTTCAATGCACCAAAAAAAGATTTATTTTGGTCAGCCCAAGTATAAACATAGTGGTCTTGAAAAATTTTTTGTACATCATCTTTTAATTTGTTAGCGTTAGAAGGATCAATTAAAAATATTTCCAAATTTATATCAAGTTCTGTTAATTCAAATAATGAATTTGCATCATCAAAGGGCATAAAAATAACATTTTGATCAAATTCGGCTAAACCTGTGCTAAAAATAGATGAAATTTTAAATTTTTCTTGTAATGGTAAGTTTCCAAAGGGAGTTTGTAAATTTGATGTAGACATTAGGGTAATTTTATCACCAGCAACTAAATTTAATGAAATGGCAAGTTCTTTTCCTATTGAAACTGTATTCTGTTCAAATGATTCTAAATCACCATCTATAATTCCATTTTTAATTAATTCTATTTCGTCAATGCTGTCATCAAAATAAGATCTAACAAGTATTCCGGTAGTATTTTCTCTATTAATAAGAACTGCTTGACCACTATGAGTAAATACTGTTCTCGATATTAGATCATCTAGAAAATCAATTTCTTCGAGTTTGTCCTTATTTATCTCATTCTCATAAGGTTTTACGATAATATGTGGATTAAAGCCTAAAATTTTTTCGATGAGTTCTGATCTAAACCCATTCATTACAGACATAACTATTATTAAAACAGCAACACCTAAAGCAATTCCTGTAAAAGAAAAAATTGATATTATTTTCAAAAACCCTTCTTTTTTTTTAGGTCTAAGATATCTAAAAGCTACTATTCTTTCAATTTTTGAAATCAATTTAGGTTTCTTTTTATTAATAATTTATTTTGGATTTCTTCTAGTGATAGAATTTCAGTCTTACCCTCAATCTCTTTAAACTCAAATTTGTCATTATCAGACTTAGATCCCAGTATTATTTGGTAGGGAATTCCTATGAGATCAAATTTTTTAAATTTTGCAGATAAATGCTCTTCAGTATCATCAAACAATACATCTATATTTTTTTGTTTTAGTGAGTTGTAAATTTTTAGTGCTTTGTCGTATGATGTTTTATCATTCTTATTAATACTAGGAATCAGAGCCACATCGAATGGAGAAATTGAATCAGGCCATTTCATCAAATTATTATTAAACTTAGCCTCTATAACTGCTCCAACTAATCTAGATACTCCTATTCCATATGAACCCATTTTAACATTGACTTTTTTTCCGTCACTCAAATCAACTAAGCAATTTAATGGCTTTGAGTATTTGTCTCCAAAATAAAAAATGTGCCCTACCTCTATTCCTTTAGTAGTTAATTGATTTTCTTTTTTGACTTGTTTATCAAAATCTTTTTTATTAAATTTATCATCTGTAACAGCGTAGTATTCATCATACTTTTTTCTTAAACTATTAATCGAAATATCTTCATTGGTATGCTTTTTAATATTAATATCAAAAATTCTTTTATCTGCATATATTTTGCTTTCACCTGTTTCTGCTAAAATTATAAATTCATGTGATAAATCTCCACCAATTGGCCCAGTATCTGCCGCCATTGGAATAGCTGTTAGCCCCAATCTCTTGAAAGTGTTAAGATATGCAAAAAACATTTTGTTATATGATTTCTTTGCTTCATCATCGCTTAAATCGAACGAGTAAGCATCCTTCATAAAGAACTCTTTACATCTCATTACACCAAACCTTGGTCTTAATTCGTCCCTAAATTTCCATTGAATGTGGTATAATAATTGTGGCAACGATTTGTAAGATTTAACACTAGATCTAAAAATTTCGGTAATTAATTCTTCATTAGTTGGTCCGTATAGCATTTCTTTACCTTGACGATCTTTTATTCTTAACATTTCATCTCCATAATCTTCGTATCTACCACTTTCCTTCCAGATTTCCGCAGATTGAATAGTTGGCATTAATAATTCCTGTGCACCAATTTTATTTTGTTCTTCTCTAACTATTTGTTCTATTTTTTTCATTATTTTAAAACCTAAAGGTAACCATGAATAAATACCTGCGGAGGATTGTTTGATCATTCCAGCTCTTAACATGAGTTGATGAGACTTTATTTTGGCTTCAGAAGGATTGTTTTTTAATAAAGGAATGAACAACTTTGATAAATACATTTATATGCCTCCTAAATTCTTACCAAATTTACGTTTGTATAAGGTCTTTTTCCAGTCTTATCTTTTACTGTCTTTCTGCAATTCATCTTTACCGCATCAATAAAGTTTTGCTCTTGCTTTGCACTCTTTAATGAAAACGTCCTAGAGATATTTTTAATTTTATCTGTTAAATCAAATATAAAATTACTACTTTCGCCATTACTTGGAATTCCCTTAAAAGATATAATAGGATTTTTTACTATTGAGCCTACGTTATTTACAAGTATTGTTACCTCTAAAAATCCATTATATGAAATATTTATTCTCTCCTTTAAAGACTGAGAATTTTCACCAACACTAATTTTTCCATCAACATACATTCTTCCAACTGGTGCTTTATCAACAACTGAAGGTTTTTCAGCTGGATAAAGTTGCACTATATCTCCATTTTTAACTTTAACAGGAAAAGGAACCTGCATTGCTTTAGCAAAATTTATATGTTCTATCATATGTCTCTCCTCGCCATGAACAGGAATTACAGCTCTAGGTTTAACCCAATTGTACATATCTTTTAAGTCTTCTCGATTTGGATGTCCTGAAACATGAACAAATTCATTCTCTTCATTAACTACTTCTATTCGATTTTGAACTAGTAGATTATGAAGTTTATAAAGTTTTTTTTCATTACCTGGTATAATTTTTGATGAAAAAATTACAGTATCATCTTCTTCAATAATAACATCAGGATGGATAGAGTTTGATATCCTCATCATTGCACCATTAGGTTCACCTTGACTACCGGTGCACAAATAAACAATTTTTTTTCTTTCAATTTTTTTAGTATCTCTTGAGTCGACAGGTTCAATCAAATTACTTAAATATCCACACTGTCTAGCTGCTTTATAAATCCTATGCATTGATCTACCCACCAAAGATATGTGTCTTCCGGTTTTTTCTGCACAATAAAAAACACTTTCCATTCTTGCTACATTGGAAGCAAAAGAGGTAACAATAATTCTCTTTTTTCTATTTTCCATAATCTTTAATAAACTTTTTCTTACGTCGGACTCAGATCCGGCCCGTCCTGGGCTAAAAACATTTGTTGAATCACAAATCATAGCAAGAACACCTTGGCTTCCGATTTCTTTTAATTTTTTTTCATTAATTTTATCTCCAATTAATGGATTTGGATCAATTTTCCAATCACCAGTATGTAATACTTTGCCAGAAGGAGTTTCTATACTTAGACCATTAGGTTCAAGTATAGAATGTGTTAAAGTAACGAATTCAACTTTGAAAGGCCCTAGCTCAATATTACCATTTAGCTTTACTACTTTTAATTTATTACCAACATCAATTTTTTTTTCTTTAAACTTTTCCTTAATTAAGACACTAGTAAAAGGAGTGGCATAAATATCACAAAGTAACTTTGGCCAGATGTGTGCAATTGCACCAATATGATCTTCATGTGCGTGCGTTAAGATTAATCCAACAAGATCATCTTTCTTGTCTATTATAAAACCTGGATCAGGATAAATTAAGTCTATTCCTGGAATAGTGTCATCAGCAAAAGTTACTCCAATATCAACTATAATCCATTTTTTTTTTCCTGAATTGCCATAAGCAAATAGATTCATATTCATGCCTATTTCACCGGATCCACCTAGTGGACAAAAAATAAATTCTTCTTTTTTCATTTAAATTAAATAATCCATATTTTTTTTAAAAATCTCAATTATACCTTCAATAGTTATATTCTTGTCTACAACAAATGATCTAATTATAGAAGTTTTAAATAGGTCGGCATAACCACCTGTAAAAATAATCTTATATTTTTTTTGAGTTTCTTTTTCAATTTTCAATATAATATTATTTATTAAACCAGAATAACCCCAATAAAAACCAGAATGAAGTGCTTCAATGGTATTTTTTCCAATAACTTTATTTTGTTTTTTAAGAGAAAAATGAGGTATTTGATCTGCATATGTAGATAAGGTTTTAATTGACAGATTTACACCTGGAGCAATTATGCCTCCATTATATGTGCCATTTTTAGTTACTACATCAAATGTAGTAGCTGTTCCAAAATCCAAAACTATACAGTTACATTTGTACTTTTTAAAAACTCCAACGGCGTTTGCAATTCTATCTGATCCAACCTGATTTTTATTTTTAATATTGATTTTTACGACTTTATTAATATTTTTTTCCTTTATTTCTCTTAGTTTAGTTCTGTAATTTTTTTTTAAAAATTTTTTTAATAATATTTTACACTTAGGAACTACACTAGAAAATAGAGATATTGTGTAAACGTTTTTATTTTTTATCAATGTGTTTAATTTTTTCTTCAAATAACTTTTAGAATATATTTTGGAAGTATCTAAATATATACTTTTTTGTACCTTAAAAGATTTAAGGTTTATCAAACAAATTTTGGTAAGCGTGTTCCCTATATCACCGACTATTGCAATCATATTAATTTATCAGATTTTGTTAAT
>CAJQRF010000043.1 GCA_905612235.1 uncultured Pelagibacteraceae bacterium
CACAAAACTCCTGTAAAAGTTGTAATTAATGAATACTTAAAAGTTGCAGATTTTTTTATAAAAGATACACAAAAAGGTTTTTTAAATGCGATATTGGACAAAGCCTCAAAAGTAGCTCGTGTTCATGAATAGATTAAAGATTTTAGTTGCCTTTTTCTATTTTTTTTGGCATTTTGCTTTTTTTTACACAAACAGAATTAAATAAATGATTGAAATACTTTATCTAATAATAGCTTCTGGAATTTTAGCTTTATTATATGGTTATATAGTTGGTAAGCAAATTTTATCAGCAAATCCAGGAAATTCCAAAATGCAGGAAATAGCTAGTGCCATTCAGGAGGGTGCAAAAGCTTTTTTAAATCGCCAATATAAAACTATAGCAATAGTTGGTGCTATAATTTGTATTATTATTTTTTTTGCTTTAGGGCTTTGGGTAAGTATTGGATTTTTAATTGGCGCCATATTATCTGGATCCGCTGGCTATATAGGTATGCTTGTTTCAGTTCAGGCAAACGTAAGAACTGCGGAAGCTTCTAGAAAAGGCCTTGCAGCTGGTCTTAATATTGGATTTAAATCTGGTGCTGTTACAGGAATGTTGGTGGCTGGATTAGCTTTATTATCAATATCAATTTACTACTTAGTTCTCTTAAATTTAAGTATTAATGGAAGAGATATTATTAATGCATTAGTCGGTCTAGGTTTTGGCGCTTCATTAATCTCAATCTTTGCAAGATTGGGAGGAGGTATTTTTACCAAAGGTGCAGATGTCGGAGCTGATTTAGTTGGTAAAGTGGAAGCTGGAATTCCTGAAGATGATCCAAGAAATCCAGCAGTGATTGCTGACAATGTTGGAGATAATGTGGGTGATTGCGCTGGAATGGCTGCTGATCTGTTTGAAACTTATGCAGTAACAATTGTTGCTACAATGGTCTTGTCCTCAATATTTTTTATCAATGATTTAAACATGATGATTTATCCGTTAGCTATTGGTGGCGCGTGTATAATTACATCAATAATAGGAACTTTTTTTGTAAAGCTAGGAAAAAGTAAAAATATAATGGGTGCATTATATAAAGGGTTTATAGCTACAGCTCTTTTATCAGTAATTATATTGTATCCTGTGACAGATAAAATTATTGGGTTAAATAAGTTTTATACTACATCTAACGCAGAATTTACTGGATTCGATCTTTATATGTGTGGAGTAGTTGGTCTTGCAATAACAGGATTAATAATTTGGGTTACTGAATATTATACAGGAACAAATTTTAGACCAGTAAGAAGTGTTGCTAAATCATCTACAACAGGTCATGGAACAAATGTAATTCAAGGTTTAGCTGTATCACTAGAAGCAACAGCTTTACCTGCAATAATAATTGTTTCTGGAATTCTTTTAACCAATCATTTGGCCGGCTTATTTGGAATAGCAATATCTGTTACTACAATGTTAGCTTTAGCTGGTATGGTAGTGGCCTTGGATGCTTATGGACCAGTTACTGACAATGCTGGAGGTATTGCTGAAATGGCAAATCTACCAAAAAATGTCAGAAAAACTACTGATGCATTAGATGCAGTTGGTAATACAACGAAAGCTGTTACCAAAGGCTATGCTATTGGTTCAGCTGGATTAGGAGCATTAGTACTTTTTGCTGCATACACAGAAGATATTAAATATTTCTCAAAACAAAGTGGATCTGCACTAGAAAATGTAACTGTTAGTTTTGATTTATCTAATCCATTTGTTGTTATAGGCTTGTTAATTGGTGGAATGCTTCCATATTTATTTGCCTCTATGTCAATGCAAGCAGTGGGCAGAGCTGGAGGCGCTGTAGTGATTGAAGTTAGAAGACAGTTTAAAAAAATTCCTGGAATAATGAAGCGTAAAAGAAAACCTGATTATGGAAAGTTGGTTGATCTATTAACTAAAGCAGCAATAAAAGAAATGATAGTACCATCTTTGCTTCCAGTTTTATCACCAATATTTTTATACTATATAATTCTATTAATTGGAGGTGTCGAAGCTGCTTTAGCTTCTTTAGGGGCCATGCTCCTAGGAGTTATCATTACAGGACTTTTTATGGCCTTATCAATGACTGCTGGTGGCGGAGCATGGGACAATGCAAAAAAATATATTGAAGACGGTAATTATGGTGGAAAAGGTTCAGAAGCACACAAAGCTGCTGTGACAGGTGATACGGTAGGTGATCCTTATAAAGATACGGCTGGACCCGCCGTTAATCCAATGATTAAAATTACTAATATTGTTGCTCTATTATTGTTGGCAGTAATTGCTCATTAACTTTACTTTTTTTTAATCAGCATTTTTTGCCTAACGCTTGATAAAAAGCTATAAATAAAATTTTCCTTTTTAATTTCATTTTCAGTAATTTTTTTTGTAAAAGCAACTTTTTGCATTTTGTTTTTATCGTAGAAATCTTTTTTAATTAGCACTCCGTATTTATTGAATTCTAACACCAAAGTGTTATTTTTTTTTACATAATTTCTTCCCAGCTTTAATAATTTTCCCTTAGTAATAGTTCTCTCAATGTAAATCCATAAGTTATTATCTGTCATTCCTTTTGTCGAAGGCTCACCTAATATCTTTCTCGCATCATTTTTATTAGATTTATTTACAAATATTAGCTTTTCACGGTTTTCAAGATATGATATTCCATGTGTTCTTATTAATTCATTACGCTGACAGCTTGAGACAATGGTTAAAACAATAATTAAAATAAATAAGTTTTTCATATGAATATAAATGTAAAAAATAATATACCT
>CAJQRF010000044.1 GCA_905612235.1 uncultured Pelagibacteraceae bacterium
ATTATATTAGTATGAATGCTTATATTTTTCGTTTCAATAGCTTGTTCTACTTCTGTAATACTTGTAAAATATCCTTTCGTTTTGTTTTTCTTGGGATCTCCTTCAAGAGCTTGTGATAAATAATATAATCCTAATATCATGTCTTGACTTGGTACAATTATAGGTTTTCCATTTGATGGACTTAATATATTATTTGTTGACATCATTAACACTCTAGCTTCAAGTTGTGCTTCTAAACTTAATGGAATATGGACTGCCATTTGATCTCCATCAAAGTCAGCGTTGAAGGCTGCACATACTAATGGATGAAGTTCTATTGCATTACCTTCGATCAATTTAGCCTCAAAAGCTTGTACGCCAAGTCTATGCAAAGTTGGAGCTCTATTAAGGATAACCGGATGTTCTCTAATAATTACTTCAAGCGCTTCCCATACTTCTGGTTTTTCTTTTTCAACCATTCTTTTAGCTTGTTTTATTGTAGTAGCTAAACCCAATTTATCTAGGCGAGCGTAAAGAAAAGGTTTAAAAAGTTCTACTGCCATTTTTTTTGGCAAACCACACTGATGTAATAATAATTCTGGTCCAGCAACAATTACAGATCTTCCTGAATAGTCTACACGCTTACCTAATAAATTTTGTCTAAATCTTCCTTGTTTACCTTTCAGCATTTCAGCTAAAGATTTTAGAGGACGTTTTCCTGTGCCTGTAATTACTCTTCCTCTTCTTCCATTGTCAAACAAAGCATCAACAGATTCCTGTAACATTCTTTTTTCATTACGAACAATAATATCTGGAGCCTTTAAGTCGATTAGTCTTTTCAATCTATTGTTTCGGTTAATTACTCTTCTATATAAGTCGTTAAGGTCAGAAGTGGCAAATCTACCTCCATCTAGTGGAACTAAAGGTCTTAACTCAGGTGGGATTACTGGAATAGTAGTTAAAATCATCCATTCTGGTTTGTTTCCAGATGATATAAATGATTCCATTAATTTTAATCTTTTAATTGCTTTTTCTTCTGCTACTTTGGATTTTACTTCTTTTAAAAGAGCTCTAAGCTTTTCTCTTTCTGCATTTAGATCAAGATTAATCAATATTTTTCTTATAATTTCAGCTCCAATTCCAGCTTCAAACGCATCATCACCATATTCTTCTTGGGCTTTTACGTATTCTTCTTCAGACAAAAGTTGATTTTTTGTGAGTTTAGTTAACCCTGGTTCTACAACTACAAAACTTTCAAAATACAGGATTTTTTCAACATCTTTTAATTTCATATCTACAGCAGCAGATATTCTGCTTGGCAAAGATTTTAAAAACCATATGTGTGAAACAGGACATGCTAAATCAATGTGGCCCATTCTATCTCGTCTTACATTTGATTTAGTAACCTCAACACCACATTTTTCACAAATGATGCCTCTAAATTTCATTCTTTTATACTTGCCACACAAACATTCATAATCTTTGATTGGTCCGAAAATCCTAGAACAAAAAAGTCCATCTTTTTCAGGTCTAAAAGTTCTATAATTAATTGTTTCTGGTTTTTTAATCTCACCAAAAGACCATGACTTTATCTTTTCAGGACTAGCTATAGTGATTTTTATTTTGCTAAATTTATGTTCTGAAATTTCTCTGTTATTGAATAATTTATCTATATCTTTTTGCATAAAAATATTAATTTAAATCTATGTTTAACCCTAATGATTTAATTTCTTTAACCAATACATTGAATGACTCTGGAACTCCAGATTCAAACTTGTCGTCACCTTTAACAATAGTTTCGTACACTTTTGTTCTTCCTGCTACGTCGTCTGACTTAACAGTTAAAATCTCTTGTAGTGTGTATGAAGCACCGTAAGCTTCTAAAGCCCAAACTTCCATTTCTCCAAATCTTTGTCCACCCAGCTGAGCTTTTCCACCTAAAGGCTGTTGGGTTACTAAACTATAAGGACCAGTTGACCTAGCGTGAATTTTATCTTCAACTAAATGGTCTAATTTTAAAAAATATATTATTCCTACTGTTACTTTTCTATCAAACTGCTCTCCTGTTCTTCCATCCCACAAAGTAGTTTGGCCAGAAGTAGGTAAATCAGCTAATTCCAATAATTTCGTTACATCATCCACAGAGGCTCCATCAAAAACAGGAGTTGAAATTGGAACTCCAGAAGATAAATTTATAGATAATTCTTTAAACTCTTTATCATTTAATTGTTTTATTTTTTGTTCAAAAACATCGTCTCCATAAACTTTTTTTAAAATACGTCTAATAGCTTCATTTTTTTTAGCTGAATCTTGATGAATTTTAATTTCATTACTAATTTTTTCACCAAGTTCTGAGCAAGCCCAGCCTAAGTGAGCTTCTAAAATTTGACCGACATTCATCCTGCTTGGAACACCAAGTGGATTTAAAACAACATCAACAGGTTTGCCATTTGCCATGTATGGCATATCTTCAACTGGAACTATCTTGCTAATTACACCTTTGTTTCCATGTCTACCTGCCATCTTATCACCAGGTTTTAAACTTCTTTTTACAGCAACAAAAACTTTTACCATTTTTAATACATTTGGTAACAAATCATCACCTTGCTGGATTTTTGTAACTTTATCTTCAAAACGATCCTTAACATCCTGAGTAACATTAGTATATGAGTCTTTAAGAGTTTTTAAATCTTCATTGGTTTTAGGATCCGAAAATTGCATTTTCCAAATATCATTTAAATTAATTTCATTTAAATCTTCTTGTGTCATGGCAGTATTAGCTTTAATTTTTTTAATATCATTTATTAATTTTTTATTTTTTATCATCTCGACTGCTCTTAATTTTATATTTCTTTCCAAGATATCTTCTTCGACCGATTTATCTTCTTGAACAGATTCAATTTCAGATCTTTCGATAGCAGTTGATCTCTCATCTTTATCAATCCCGTGTCTATTAAAAACTCTAACATCGACAACAATTCCACTGCTTCCTGGTGGCATTTTCAATGATGAATCTCTTACGTCAGTTGCTTTTTCACCAAATATAGATCTAAGTAATTTTTCTTCTGGATTAGATATAGTGTCACCTTTTGGCGTAACTTTTCCAACCAATATATCTCCAGCTTTTACTTCTGCACCAATATAAACTATTCCAGATTCATCTAAATTTCTTAAAGACTCTTCGCTTACATTAGGAATATCTCTTGTTATTTCTTCTGTACCGAGTTTTGTATCTCTAGACATCAATTCATATTCCTCTATGTGTATCGATGTAAAAACATCATCTGTGACACATCTTTCAGAAATTAAAATTGAATCTTCAAAATTATAACCAAGCCATGGCATATAGGCTACAGTTATATTTTTACCTAAACCTAGTTCACCTAACTTTGTAGAAGGGCCGTCTCCTATTATGTCACCTTTTTTTATGACATCACCAACTATTACTAATGGCTTTTGATTTATAGTAGTATTTTGGTTTGATTTTTGAAATTTGAGTAAGTTATAAATATCAACTCCCGATTTAGAAAAATCTTTTTCTAAAGCTTTAACAACAATTCTTTTTCCATCAATTTTATCAACAACACCATCCCTTTTAGCAATAATTGTAACTCCAGAATCAATTGCGACATCTTTCTCTATTCCTGTACCCACTAAAGGCGACTCCGGTTTCAATAGTGGAACTGCTTGTCTCATCATATTTGATCCCATTAAGGCCCTGTTGGCATCGTCGTTTTCTAAAAATGGTATCAAAGATGCAGCTACAGAAACTAGCTGCTTTGGTGAAACGTCAACGTACTCAACTAATTCCGGTTTTGAAAGTATGAAATTAAGTGATTTTCTACAAGAAACTAATTCTTCGGTAAATCGATTGTTTTTATCAATAACTGAATTGGCTTGAGCTATTGTATATTTTTCTTCTTCGATTGCTGATAAATATTCAATGTTGTCAGTTACCACTCCATCATTAACTTTTCTATAAGGACTTTCTATAAAACCATATTTGTTAACTCTTGAATATGTCGCTAAACTATTTATTAAACCTATATTTGGTCCTTCTGGTGTTTCTATAGGACAAATACGACCATAGTGAGTTGGATGAACATCTCGCACTTCGAAACCTGCCCTTTCTCTAGTAAGTCCACCTGGTCCTAACGCAGATACTCTTCTTTTGTGAGTTATTTCAGATAATGGATTTGTTTGGTCCATAAATTGAGATAATTGTGATGTAGCAAAAAAATCTTTCATAGCAGCAGAGATTGGTCGTGGGTTTATTAAATCTTGAGGCATTGCTGACTCAACTTCAAGAAAAGTTGACATCTTTTCTTTTATAACTCTTTCCATTCTTAATATTCCAATTCTAAATTGATTTTCAACTAGTTCGCCAACTGATCTCACTCGTCTATTACCTAAATGATCAATGTCATCAACTTCTCCCTTGCCATCTTTTAAGTCTAACATGTGCTTAATTATCGCTATAATATCATCGTTACGTAATATTGTTACATTGTCATTACAATCTAAATGCAATTTATTATTTAATTTTACTCTACCAACATCTGAAAGGTCATAACGTTCAGATTTAAAAAACAGATTAGTAAAAATTTCGTTCGCTATTTCTGGAGAAGGAGGTTCTCCAGGTCTTAAGACTTTATAAATATCACTTACACCTTCGTCTTTAGTGTTATTTTTATCAATATTTAAAGTGTCTAATAA
>CAJQRF010000045.1 GCA_905612235.1 uncultured Pelagibacteraceae bacterium
TTTGCGTAAATTGATGTTGAAAATTTTCTAAATGATCCTAGCATTTTGTATAATTATATTATTGTTATATATGGTGATACTCTATAAATTAAATTTTAAATCATGACAAATAAATTAAAGTATTTTATTGGGAATTGGAAAATGTTTGGTGATTTTAAAGACTTTAAAATCGTAAACAAGATAAACCAATTTAGTTATTCACCTAGATATCGGTCAAAAAAAAAGAAAATTATCTTGTGTGTGCCAAATGTTTTACTTGATAATTTTAATAAAAAAATTGGATATAACCACATTTCTCTTGGCGCACAAAACTGCCATCATTATCACGGTAGCGGTCCTTTTACAGGATCTGTAAATGCGTCTATGCTAAAATCTTCTGGTGCCGAATATATAATTTTAGGACATTCTGAAAATAGATCTGAAGGAGAATCTTATTCTATAATAAAAAAAAAAATCATCTCTTCTTTGGACAAAAAATTTATAGTTATTTTTTGTATTGGTGAGTCTTTAGCAGATAAAAGAGCTAAAAAAACTTATTCTGTTCTTCGTGAACAAATTAATGGTTCTTTAGACAAAAAATTTGACGTAAATAAAATAATTATTGCCTATGAACCTGTTTGGTCCATTGGAACAAATAAAATTCCAAAAACCCATGAATTAATAAAAACCGTTAAGTTTATAAAAAAAGAATATAAAAAAATCTTCAAGACCAAGATTGATCCAAAAGTTTTATATGGAGGATCTGTTAATAATAAAAATATTGGTTTATTCTCACAAATTGATGAGTTAGATGGTTTTCTCATTGGATCAGCTTCTCAATCGTCAAAAAAATTTATTGATATAGTAAAAAATTACTATAAATAGCTACTATGGAAAATATCATTTTAGTTATAAACATAATTTTAGCTTTCGTATTAGTGGTTATTATACTTTTACAAAAATCTGAAGGTGGAGCCTTAGGCTTAGGGGCCTCACAAGATACCTTTGTGTCATCGAGGTCGGCAGGTAATTTTTTAACTAAAGCAACGGCAATAATTGCGACTTTATTCATTATAACAAGTATTTCACTTACTATTTTCTCCAAAGAAGATTTTTCTAATTCTTCAGTTTTGGAAAAAATTGAAGAAAAAGTAGATCCATCTGAACCTGTAATTCCGAAATCAGAGTAATAATATGTCTTTATTATTTCTTAATTATTCAATATAGTATTCTTCCATGGCGCGATATGTATTTGTCACTGGCGGCGTGGTCTCATCTTTAGGAAAAGGATTGTCATCTGCTTCTTTAGCTGCACTGCTACAATTAAGAGGTTTTAAAGTAAGAATACGAAAGTTGGATCCGTATTTAAATGTAGATCCTGGTACAATGAATCCATTTCAACATGGGGAAGTGTATGTAACTGATGATGGTGCTGAAACCGATTTAGATATAGGTCACTACGAAAGATTTACAGATATATCAGCCACAAAATCAGACAACATTACAACAGGAGCTATTTATAGTGATATTATAAAAAAAGAACGTAGAGGTGATTACCTAGGAGGAACAGTTCAAGTGGTTCCACACGTCACTGACAGGATAAAAAAATTTATTTCTTATAAAATAAAAGATGAAGATTTTGTAATTTGCGAAATTGGTGGAACAGTAGGTGACATAGAAAGTTTACCTTTTCTTGAAGCAATAAGACAATTTGCTAATGACATTGGAGATAAAAATAGTCTTTTTGTTCATTTGACTTTAGTACCTTATTTAAAAGCTTCTGGAGAATTAAAAACAAAACCTACTCAACATTCAGTTAAAGAGTTAAGAAGCTTAGGGATACAACCAAAAATTATAATTTGTAGATCTGAAAAAAGTATTCCAATCAGCGAAAGAAAAAAAATATCTTTATTTTGTAATGTAGATTTAAAAAATGTAATTGAAACTGTTGATGTTCAAACTATTTATGAAGCACCGATAAGCTTTCATAAGGAAAAACTTGATGAAAGAGTGCTTTCATATTTTAAAATTAAAAGCAAAAAATCACCCAATCTAAATAAATGGAAGAAAATCACATCAAACGTCTTGGGTTCTAAAAAAAATGTAAATATTGGAATTGTAGGAAAATACGTTAATCTTAAAGATGCATATAAATCTTTGGATGAAGCTCTCACTCACGGGGGTATATCAAATAATGTCAAAGTTAACTTAACCAGAATAGACTCTGAAAATTTAAAAATTGGAAATTTAAAAAATTTATTGAAAGATGTGTCTGGAATTTTAATCCCAGGCGGATTTGGCAAGAGAGGTAGTGAAGGTAAAATTGCTGCCATAAAATACGCAAGATTAAACAATATACCCTTTTTTGGAATATGTTTTGGAATGCAAATGGCAATAATTGAAGCTGCTAGAAATTTGTTAAATATAAAAAACGCTTCTACCAGTGAGTTTGGTAATAATTGCACTCCAGTAGTTGGATTGTTAGAAGAATGGCACAAAGGTAAAAAATTAATTAAAGGTAGCAATAGAAATTTAGGTGGTACTATGAGATTGGGTCTATACGATGCTTTATTAAAGAAAAACTCTTTAATTTCTAAAATATATTCAACAAGCAAAATTAAAGAAAGACACAGACATAGGTATGAGGTAAATTTAAAATATAGAAATGAATTTGAAAAAAAAGGTTTAATTTTTTCTGCTTTATCTCCTGATGGTTTGCTTCCTGAAATTATAGAATTAAATAACCATCCTTGGTTTGTAGGAGTTCAATTTCACCCAGAATTTAAATCTAGACCTTTTACTCCACATCCTTTATTTTCGTCTTTTATAAAAGCTGCTGAAAAAAGAAAAGGTAAAAACTCATGAAACATAAAATCGTAAAATGTGGAAAATTAAATATTTCTAACGCAACTGCTTTTACTTTAATTGCAGGTCCATGCCAGTTAGAAAACGAAAAACACGCTCTAAATGTTGCTGAAAAACTTAAAGAAATTACTCAAAAGTTAAATATTGGGCTAATTTACAAAACATCTTTTGACAAGGCTAACAGAACTAGCCTAAAAGGGCAAAGAGGCAGTGGATTGGAAATTTCTTTACCAATTTTTGATAAAATCAGAAAAGAATTAGACCTACCTGTTCTAACAGATATTCACCAAATTGATCAGTGCAAAATAGTTGCTGAACATGTCGATGTTTTACAAATACCAGCTTTTTTGTGCAGACAAACAGATTTACTTGTGGAAGCTGCAAAAACTGGAAAAGTTATTAATGTTAAAAAAGGACAATTTCTAGCTCCATGGGATATGGTAAATGTTACAAAAAAAATAAAAGAATCTGGTAATGAAAAAATTTTAGTTACAGAAAGAGGAGCTAGTTTCGGATATAATACTTTAGTTTCTGATATGAGATCTTTACCTATAATGGCTAAAGATGGCTATCCGGTAGTTTTTGATGCCACGCACTCAGTGCAGCAGCCTGGTGGAATGGGTGATAAGAGTGGAGGACAAAGAGAGTTTGTTGAATATTTAGCTAGAGCTGCAGTTGCCGTAGGTGTCGCTGCAGTCTTTATGGAAACACATCCTGATCCAGATAACGCACCTTCAGATGGCCCAAACATGGTCCCACTATCTAAAATGCCAGACTTATTAAAAAAATTATCAGAAATTGATAAATTAATAAAAAATGCCAAAGATTAATAATATCAAAGCACGCCAAGTTTTTGATAGCAGAGGTAATCCAACAATAGAATCAGAAATACAATTGAGTGATGGATCTGTAGCAAATGCAATTGTCCCATCTGGGGCCTCCACTGGATCGCATGAAGCTTTCGAATTAAGAGACACCGAAGATAGAAAATATTTGGGAAAAAGTGTTATGAAAGCAGTCGAAAAAGTAAATAACGAAATATGCAAAGCTTTAAAAGGTTTTTCAACAACTGACCAGGAAAAGATCGATAGAACTTTAATAGAATTAGATGGGAGCAAAAATAAACAAAGATTAGGTGCAAATGCTATATTATCAATATCACTTGCTGCATGTAAAGTTGAGGCGATTTCAAAGAAAATACCATTATATAAAAACATAGGTAATAATAAAAAATTACCTTTACCTTTAATGAATGTAATTAACGGAGGGGTTCACGCAAATAATTCGTTAAGAATTCAAGAGTTTATGATAAGACCAGACAAAGCTAAAAATTTTAAAGAAGCCATTAATATTTGTTTTTTAGTAATACAAAAATTAAAATCAATATTAGTAAATAAAGATAAATCAATAAATTTAGGTGATGAAGGCGGATTCGCACCTCAATTGTTAAACAATGAAGAAGCTATTGAAACAATCTTATTAGCTATAGAAAAAGCTGGTTTTAAATCTGGAGAAGAAGTTTCTTTATGTCTTGATGTTGCTGCAAATGAATTATTTAAAGACAAAAAATATGCTGTAAATTCAACTAGATTTATATCTTCCGAAAAAACAATTGATTACTATTTAGATTTGACTAAAAAATATTCAATTAAATCTATAGAGGATCCTTTTTTTGAAGATGATTGGGATGCATGGATAAATTTTACAAAGTTAGCAAATAAAGAAATCCAAATAGTTGGTGATGATTTATTTGTTACTAATAAAGATCGTTTACTTAAAGGAATTAACGTAAGAGCTGCAAACACAATATTAATTAAACCAAATCAAATAGGAACTCTAACAGAGACTCTTGAAGTTATTAATTTAGCACAAAAAAATAATTTTAAAACAATCATTTCGCATAGATCAGGTGACTCTGAAGACACGTTTATAGCTGATCTGGCTGTAGCGACAAATTCTGAACAAATCAAAACTGGATCCCTGGCGAGGTCTGAAAGAGTAGCTAAATATAACCGTTTATTAAAAATAGAAGAAGAGCTTGGAAGTTCAGCAAAAATGGCTACAGTTTAAACATATGAAATTTATAGAAATCATTAACAAAAAAAAATTTACTTTAATTAGTATAATACTTTTTTCGTATGTAATTCTTAATCTTCTAGATGGAGAAAGAGGTCTTATTTCATATTATAAAAAACAAAATGTTGTAAGTAAAATTAATGACGAAAAACAATCTCTTCTTTTTGAATTAGATATTATAGAAAAAAAGAATAGTTTGTTAACTAATGTTGTTGATGTAGACTATTTAGAAATATTATATAGAGAAAAATTTATGGTTGGAAAATTTAATGAAAAAATTTATATAAAGTAGTTAAAGATGAAAGCAAGACATCCAGAAAAAGTTAATAATCCAATAAACCCAATTAAAAAAAAACCTACATGGATAAGAACAAAAATCATTGATACACAAAACTATTTTAAAACTAAAGAGATTATTAATAGAAAAAAACTACATACTGTTTGTCAAGAAGCTAGCTGTCCAAATATATCTGAATGTTGGAGTAAAAAACATGCTACTTTTATGATTATGGGAGATACTTGCACTAGAGCATGTTCTTTTTGCAATGTTAAAACTGGAAAACCAAATTCTTTAGATCCTCTAGAGCCACACAAGATTTCTTTAGCTACAAAAGAATTAAATTTAAAACATGTTGTGATAACTTCTGTTGATAGAGACGATCTTGAAGATGGTGGAGCAAGTCATTTTTCTAAAGTTATTTTAGAAACAAGAAAGTTAAATAAAAATACTACTATTGAAGTTTTGACACCAGATTTTTTAAGAAAAGATAATGCTTATAAAAAAGTTGTTGATGCAAACCCAGATGTTTTTAATCATAACATTGAAACTGTTCCGAGTTTATATAGAAAAGTACGTCCAGGATCTAAATATTTTGCTTCACTAGATCTTTTGAAATCTGTTAAACAAGTTAATAACAAAATATTTACCAAATCTGGATTAATGCTGGGCCTTGGAGAAACCAAAAATGAGGTTCTTCAAGTAATGGATGATTTGTTGTTAGCTAAAGTCGATTTTTTAACTATCGGCCAATATCTTCAACCTACAGTTAAACATTATCCTTTAATACGTTATGTACAACCTTCTGAATTTAAAGAATTCAAGCAAATAGCTTTATCAAAAGGTTTTTTAATCGTAGCATCTTCTCCTCTTACAAGATCGTCTTATCATGCAGATGAAGACTTCTCTAAAATGAAAAAATTGAGAGAAAAACAATCTCAATGCCAGCAACTTCAATAAAAAAAATAATTTCCTGCTCTAAAGAAAACCTAATTAAAATGGTTCTTGATATTGAAAAGTATCCTGAGTTTGTTCCGTGGTGTATTGATGGAAAAATTCATACAATTAATAAAAAAAATCGTGTAGTTGAAATTACCGCAGATCTTACAATAGGA
This sequence comes from uncultured Pelagibacteraceae bacterium, assembly GCA_905612235.1. Taxonomy (GTDB): domain Bacteria; phylum Pseudomonadota; class Alphaproteobacteria; order Pelagibacterales; family Pelagibacteraceae; genus AG-414-E02. The sequence goes on from CAJQRF010000045.1 coordinate 6,313, forward strand.
AAAAGTTTATTTAATGAGACATATAAAAGTTTTGTAATTTACAATAAGTCCGATGACACTATTTTGGTCAAAAATATTAACGGTCCCTTAAAGTATCTTGAAAATAAGTGGTTTTTTAAACAATTAAAAAAAAATACTGAAATAGAATTTAGTATTAATTTTGAATTAAAAAATAAAGTTTTAAATTTACTTATGACCAAATCTTTCGATATTGGTGTTAAAAAAATTGTAGATGCTTTTGAAAATAGAGCTAATGAATTATTTAATAGAGTATAAAATTAATTCTAAAGCTTTTTTAGCAGCCGCTTTTTGAACCAGTGATCGAGTTTTGCCTTTAAAAAAAAATTTTTTAATAATGATTTTAGACATTATTTTTAAACCAATAAAAACTAAACCCACTGGCTTTTCCTTCGTTCCTCCATTAGGTCCTGCTATACCTGTAATGGAAAGAGAAATATTTTTCTTATTAATTTTTGCTAAGTTTTTTAACATAGATAGACAGACTTCCTTGCTTACGGCTCCATGTTTCTTAAGAATTTTTTTTGGAACATTTAGTAGTTGATTTTTCGATTTATTTGAGTAACTAATTATACTAAAATTAAAAACTTCTGATGAACCACCAATTGATGTAATCATACTAGAAATAATTCCACCCGTGCAAGATTCAGCAAAAGAAACTTTTAATTTTCTTTTTTTCAATTTTTTAACTAG
>CAJQRF010000046.1 GCA_905612235.1 uncultured Pelagibacteraceae bacterium
ATCTCAATTTATTTTAACTTTAGACAAATATTCTTTAAAAAAAGGAAGCCCTTTTAGCTTAAAAATGATTAAAGAAGTGTTAAAAATGATATAAATTTTTAGAAAGGAGTTAGTTTGCATAAATATAGAACACATAATTGTAATGATCTTAGTTTGGTTAATAAAAACGAAAAAGTTATTTTGTCTGGTTGGATAAATAAAAAACGAGATCATGGGAACCTTTTATTTATTGACCTAAGGGATAATTATGGCTTAACCCAATGCGTGGTAGATAATAATAACAAATCTTTTAGAGAATTAGAGAAATTGCAGTTAGAAACTGTTGTGAAAATTGAAGGTTCCGTAGTTGAAAGAATCAAGGATACAATAAATAGCGATTTAAAGACTGGTCAAATTGAAGTAAAAATTTTATCTTTTGAAATATTGGGATCATGTAAAGAGTTACCAATGCCAGTTTTTAGTGATCAAGAGTATGGTGAGGATGTTAGATTAAAATACAGATTTTTAGATTTGAGAAGAAAAAAAATACATGAAAATATTATATTAAGATCTCAAGTTATTTCCTTCATTAGATCTGAAATGTCTAAATTAGGTTTTTTAGAATTCCAAACTCCAATTTTAACCTCTTCAAGTCCAGAAGGGGCTAGAGATTTTTTAGTTCCAAGCAGGCTGAATCCAGGAAAGTTTTATGCTTTACCACAAGCCCCACAACAATTTAAACAATTAATTATGGTTGCAGGTTTTGATAAATATTTTCAGATAGCGCCATGCTTTAGAGATGAAGATGCGCGCGCAGATAGAAGTCCAGGAGAATTTTATCAGCTAGACTTAGAAATGTCATTTGTTGAACAAGAAGATATATTTAAAGTTGTTGAAAATTTAATGATTAGTATGTTTAAAAAGTTTTCAAATAAAAAGTTGAATAGTGAAAAATTTCCAAGAATTTCATATTCAGAATCAATGATAAAATACGGAACAGACAAGCCTGATTTAAGAAATCCTTTGGTAATGTATGATTTAACTAAAATATTTACTAGAGAAGATGTGCAATTTGAAATATTTAAAAAATTAGTAAAATCTGGCTCTAAGGTAAGAGCTATTGTTACAAAAAATACTAAAGATAAGCCTAGAAGTTTTTTTGATGGAATTGACAAGTGGGCAAAACAAGAAGGAGCTTCTGGCCTAGCTTATTTTACTTTTGAAAAAAATAATAATATCTCAGCAAAAGGTCCGGTTGGTAAATTATTTTCAGAAGAATCTTTGAAAGAAATTATGAAAATAACTTCAACGCAAATCGGTGATAGTATTTTTTTTGCTTGTGGCAAAACTAATGATGTTGAAAAAATTTCAGCACTAGCTAGAGATAAAATTGCTCAAGAGTTAAATCTTATAAATAATGATGAATTTGCTTTTTGTTGGATAGTTGACTATCCAATGTTTGAAAAAGACGAGCTTACTAAAAAAATTAAATTTAGTCATAACCCTTTCTCGATGCCTCAAGGTGATTTAAAAAATATTGATTTTAATAAACCCTTAGACATTAAGGCATATCAATACGACATAGTTTGTAACGGAGTTGAATTATCATCTGGTGCTATAAGAAATCATATACCTGAATTAATGTATAAATTGTTTTCAATTGCCGGATATGACAAAAAAAATGTAGATGAAAAGTTTAATGGAATGATTAATGCTTTAAGTTATGGCGCACCACCTCATGGAGGTATAGCTCCCGGCATAGATAGAATTGTAATGTTACTTGCTAACGAAAAAAATATACGGGAGGTTACAATGTTTCCAATGAACCAGAATGCACAAGATCTACTTATGAAAGCTCCTTCTGAGATAACTTCAGAACAGCTAAAAGAACTAAATATTAAAATTGTAGAAAAAAAATAGAAAAGTTATTTATTACTTTTTAAATTAATTCTAATGTTGCTTAGATCAACCAACTTATCTTTGTAGTTACTTCTAATAAAACCTTTGCTAGTGATTCCCTTGACAAGTTTTAAGAATGTGTCTTCATTATCATCATTAATAAGATTATCACCTTCAGGTTTCTTAATAGAAGGTGTGTGGGCAAGATCTTCCCTGCCTAAATAAGATATAGCAAGCTCTCGAAAAATATAGTCTAAAATAGACGAAGCATTTAGAATTCTATCGTTTCCTTTTATTTCACCGGATGGCTCAAACTTTGTTTCAATAAATGCATCAACAAATTCATCTAAAGGAACTCCGTACTGCAGACCCAGAGATATAGCTATTGCAAAGTTATTCATTAAAGCTTTTACAAGCTCTCCTTCTTTGTTCATATCGATGAATATTTCTCCAACTTTTCCATCATCATATTCTCCTGTATGAAGGTATATTTTATGATCACCAATACTAATTTTTTGTATATATCCTTTTCTTCTATCTGGCATTTTAGATCTATCGCTATTTTTTTTGTTATAAAATTGAGTAGTTTTGGTATTAGTATTTTCTAAATTATTTAGAATTTTAGAATTATCAGTACTTACAACTTTTTCATTTATAATTGAGGATATTCCCTGAATACTTTTGTCATTTAATTTTTCAGATGTTTTTTCTGTTAAATCTTTTTTATTAGCAGTTTTAGTTTTTCTATTATTTAATTTAACATCAATGATTTGCACTTCACCATCATTTCTTTTCTCAAGCTCAGATAGTTTTTTTTCATTAATCTCATCAAGTTTATGTACAATTTTAAAAGAACAAGTGTAAAAGGTTTCAACTATATATTTAGACATAATGATTAAATGTTTTAAAATTGGAAATACTTATTTATTGTAGTCATTTATATGATATATACTAAATATTCTTGAAGTCTAATAAATTATATACAATTTTTAATTGTGTGGATTTCTAAATTTAAGATAAACGAATCAAAAAAATAAAAATGAATTTTTTAAAACAGATATTTACTTGGTGGCATAAACAGACTATAGGAACTTTTATTTACACAACATTAACAGGGAGACTTTTGGGCGCAGATCAATTTGGAAACAAATACTACTCAAACTCCAAAGGGAAAAGGTGGGTTATATACAAAGACAATGTAGAATCATCAAAAATTCCCCCTGAGTGGCATTCGTGGATACATTATACCGTAAAAAATATACCCTCAAAGGATGTAAAAAAATTTTCATGGCAAAAAAAACATCAAGAAAATTTAACTGGAACAAAAAAAGCTCATAAACCTGATGGATCACTTCTATCTGATTCTAAAAAGAATATTAAAAAATATGAAACTTGGAAAATATAAGCAATTAATATTTATAGTCTTTTTTTTCTTTATAAATAATTTTTCAGCACTTTCTGCCGATAAAATTGAATCAGTTCCATTGATAAATTTAGAAGAGTTGTCAGCTACTTTTGAAGAAGATAAAGACGAGTTGGAGAAAGTAGATAAAATTGAAGGTAATCAAAGCGATAATGAAAATATAGATGATGATCTTAATAAAAAAGGAAGCAAAAAAATATATATAAATCTAAAAGCACTAGATAAAATTACTGCAAAAACTTCAACTCTTAGGTTGGCAGTAGGTGAGAAAAAATTTTTTGGTCCTTTAGAGATTAAAGCACTAAAATGTCAGATGTCAATCAGCAACAACACAATAGACACCGTAGCGTATTTGCAAGTTAAGGACCTTTCAAACAAAAACAACAATCAGGTTTTTTTATTTAATGGGTGGACCTTTGCTTCAAGTCCTACTTTGCAATCGATTGACCACCCAATTTATGATTTATGGATCATAAGTTGTGATAATATTTAATAAAAACTTTCTTTAGCCAGCCAGTTAACATCAAAATCTGAGCTTATAAATTTTTCATGTTTAAGTATTTTTTTATGCAAATTTATTGTTGTGGTTATTCCTTCAATTACAAATTCATCTAGAGCTCTTAACATTCTTTGAATAGCTTCTGTTCTATTTCTGCCTTGGCATATTAGTTTACATATTAAACTATCATAATACGGTGTTATTTTACATCCCTGAAATATAGCTCCATCGATTCTAGTTCTAAAACCTGATGGTTGGTGACATACATTAATTATACCAGGTGATGGTTGAAAATTTTTACTTGGATCTTCAGCATTAATTCTACACTCAATAACATGCCCTCTTGGCTTTATATCTTCTTGACTTAAAGCTGTATCACCCTTATTTGCTATCCATATTTGTTCTTTAACAATATCTATTCCTGTAGCAACTTCCGTAACTGGATGTTCAACTTGAACTCTTGTGTTCATTTCTAAAAAATAAAATTTTCCGTCTTGATATATATACTCAACCGTTCCAGCTCCTTCATAACCTATACCTTCTACCATTTTTACTGTTTGCTCTAATAAGTTAGATCTAATTTTATCATCAATTACTGGACTAGGAGTTTCCTCAATTAATTTTTGATGATTTCGCTGCACAGAACAATCTCTTTCATTTAAGTGAATTGTTCTATTTTTCCCCGACAATATTTGTACTTCAATATGTCTAGGATTTTTAAAATACTTTTCTATATATACATTATCATTATTAAAATATTTTTTTGCTTCTAATCTTGCTAAAGGAAATAATTTTTCTAATTCATTCGGCTTATTAACAACTTTCATTCCTTTTCCACCGCCTCCACCTGCGGCCTTTATTAAAACTGGAAAGCCAATTTTATTACTTATTTTTTTTGCATCTTCAACAGAAGAAACGCTTTCATTAGAACCTTCAATAATTGGTAGACCATGTTCTTTAGCTATTTTTCTCGCCTCTATTTTGTCTCCCATCTTTTTTATTAAATCAGAGCTTGGTCCAATAAACTTTATTCCATGTTTAGTAACTATGTCAGCAAACTTTGCATTTTCTGATAAAAATCCATACCCGGGATGTATTGCTTCAGCACCGGTAACATCAGCAGCGGATATCAGTGCAGAAATATTTAAATAACTATTTTGAGGCTGATGTGAACCTATGCATACACTTTCATCAGCTAATCTCACATGCATGCTATCAGCATCAACATCAGAGTGAACAGCTACGGTTCCAATTCCCCATTCTTTACAGGCTCTTATTATGCGAACTGCTATTTCTCCACGATTAGCGACTAGGATTTTTTTAAACATTACTTAATTGAAATAAGTGGTTGACCAAACTCAACTGGATCTCCGTCCTTAACTAAAACTTTACTAACAGTCCCTTCTTGAGTTGAGGGCACATGATTCATTGTTTTCATAGCTTCCACGATCATGATTGTTTGGCCTTTTTTTATTTTTTGACCTTCTTTTACAAAATTTTTAGCTCCAGGCTCAGGTGCTAAATATGCTGTTCCTACTATTGGAGATGTGACTTTTAAAGTATTATCAGAAATTATTTCTACATTTGATTTAATTTTATCGTTTTCAGACGAGGCAACTGTTAAGTTATTTATTAGACGTGAAACTTTAACTTTCGATGTTCCTTCGGCGTATTCAATTTCACTAAGATTAAATTCTTTTAAATAATCTACTAACTCTTCAATAATTTTTTTGTTTATTTTCATTTAGTTAAGAATTTCTTTCATTGAGTCTATAGACATAATATATCCTTGTACACCAAATCCACAAATAATTCCTTTAGCAGCTTTACTTATCAAAGATTTTTTTCTAAATTCTTCTCTATTGTATATATTTGTTATATGAAGTTCTATTGTAGGTAATTTTACCGCAAGAAGAGCGTCTAAAATTGCAACTGATGTATGTGTGTAGCCCGCTGCATTA
>CAJQRF010000047.1 GCA_905612235.1 uncultured Pelagibacteraceae bacterium
TAGATCAGGCTGAAAAAGAATTTAAAAATATTATTTTTTTGAGTTATGAACAAAGCAAAAATAAAGATATAGCTCAATTACTTGGTATTAAGTTTTGGACTACGATTGTTGTTTACAAGGGTGGAAACGAAGTTTTTCGTATAGTTGGTCAAACGGATAAAGAAACTATTTATTCTGCAATTCAAAAAGGTATTTAAATTATGTGTCCTATATGTTGGATCAGTGGATTCATTGCTGTTTTGTTTGGCGGGTCTTTTATTGCAGTTGTTAACCATCCGATTTCTTGGACTATAGGTTTTGCTCTAATTATTTATTCAGTCTTTAAATTTTACCAAGCAAAAAAACTAGGGAAAAAAATGACAAAAGAAACCAAACAAAAAAATAAAAAAACAATATTTAGATTTGTTCAAGGCATTGTTATTGGTTCAATTGTGACAGTAATTGTATTTTATGGTTTAACTTATAAGGAGCATGAAAGTATGCATCAATTATTAAAAAAACATGGAATTGAGAAACACAATCATTAATCAAAATGACTGATTATAAAGCTAAATTTCTAATAGGTCAGATTGTACATCATAAGTTATTTGATTATACAGGGGTGGTGTTTGACATTGATCCTTTCTTTCAAGGCCAAGACGAGTGGTATGAACAAGTAGCTCAATCACGTCCTCCAAAAAATAAACCTTGGTATCACGTTTTAGTGCATACAGCTGAACATACAACATACGTTGCTGAACAAAATCTTGATTTAGAAGAAAATCCCAAAGAAATACAACATCCGCTCATCAATTCTCTTTTCACTAAATTTGATGGTTCTCAATATCATTTAAAATCTAGAGCTAATTAGGAAAAATTTGTAGTAAGATTTAATTATGAACAAGTTTTTAAAAATCTTAGTTCTGAGTTTAATGGTGTGTAATACAGTATTTTCTGTGGAGTCTTTAATGGAAGGCCTACTATGAGTATATGGGGTAGTCTTATCGGTGGCGTTGTTGGCTTTTCATTTGCCGGACCTATTGGAGCTTTAATAGGTTCAATGATTGGAGGGAAAATCTCGTCGGCTCGAAGATCAGGTTTTCAACGAAGCTTTGTTCCTCCCCAACAAGTTTTTGCCATTGCTCTAATTATTCTAACCGCAAAGTTAGCCAAAGCAGATGGTCAAGTTTCAAAAGAAGAATTAATTGCCATAAAAGATAAATTAAAAATTCCTGAACACGAAATGGATCAAGTTGAAAAAATATTTAATAAAGCCAAAGAAGACTCGCTTGGCTATGAACCTTACGCCCAACAGATAGCACAAATTTATAGGAATAATCCTGCAGTTCTAGATGAGGTCATCAACACATTGTTTTATATTGCAGAAGCAGACAGCAATGTATCTGACTCCGAAATCACAATGATAAGGGGTATTGCAAAAATTTTCGGTTTAAGTGAAAGTCAATTTGAGGGGATTAAAGAGGCAAGAAAAAGTTCTGATAAGTTAAATCCTTATATAGTATTAGGCTGTAGTTCTAACGATGATTTTGCAACTGTCAGAAAAAAATACATTCAACTTTCAAAAGAGCACCATCCTGATATATTGATGAACAAAGGGGTACCCAAAGAAGTAATTGAAGAAAGTAAGAAAAAAATGAGGGCTATTAATTCTGCTTTTGATCAAATTGAAAAAATGAAGCAAAAATAAAAAAAATACTAAAAAATCATGAAAAAACTTTTAGGGATCGTGGTTCTTGGTTATAGGATTATGTGGGATAACTAGTGACCAGACTAGAGACTTTTGAGATAAAACAAGAAAAGGAGAAGAGTGAACAAAGAAAACGCAAGTAAACTGTGGAAAATCATACAGGAAGCTGGTGATTATTTAAGTGACTTGCGGTACACACTAGTCCGCACTAGTTCACACTAGTAGACACTAGTTATGCGGACCATTTACAATTCATAAAAAATTAATCACATAAAGATTCACTAAAAACAGTGCTCAAACTCGCGACATACTCGCGACAAAAGAGATAAAACAAATGGTTAATTTCTATGCCTTTTGATAACATTTAATCATGAAAAAACTTTTAGGGATCTTGGTTCTGGGTTTGTTATAATATGATTTGTATTAAAGCTGATATTCCAAAAGAATTAAATGAGATTGATGATGAATTAAAAGCCATTTATCATAGCAAGGATACTGTTTGCTTTTATATCTTCAAAACAAGAGATTTAAGAAATGAGTTTGTGGAAAAAACTAAAGGTATGGAAAAAACTCAACGTGAAGAAATTTATAAACAATATTTAATATGAAAAAACTTTTAGGGATCTTGGTTCTATGTTTGTTGTGGTGTAATATCTCAATTGCTGAGAAATATCCTAATTCTTGGAAACTGGATATTCATTGTAAACAAGGAAGTAGCGAATGGTATGAATCTGCTTTTGTTGTAAATGTTGAGAATAACGAATTTTCATTAGGACCTTTTAATAGATGGGGAAGAAAAAATGAAGTATTTAAGGGAAAAATTAAAAATGATAAAATAAATATTACTGAAAAAGCAACTTTTAAAAATGGTTGGAGAGGAGCAATTAAATATGCAGGTGAATTTATTAATGATAGCGAAGCAGCTCTAAAAGGTGGAACTTCATGGGACTCTCCGTGGAAATGCAAGGGAAGATTTTTTAAGGTAGATCGTCCACCACACTCTACTCCTTTAAAATATTTAAGCGAAGCTACTGAGGAAATAATAAAATTTACAAGCTATAATCCAGGTATTCCTTTAACAATTATAAACGGATCTTACGTAAATTCTCCTGTTGAAGTTTCAGGAAAATTAATACTTCCCAAAGAAGGAAATAATTTACCAGTAGTGGTTACTGTTCATAGCAGTGGAGGTCCAAGTGAGTTCACTAGTCCAGTACAGTCATGGCGTAATGATTTTAAAAATCAATTATTAAAAAACAATATTGGTATTTTTGAAATAGATAATTTTACTAGTAGAGGAACCAAAGAAACTGCAACCAATCAGGGTAAAGTTTCTATTAATGCAGGGGAGTTAGATGCTTTAGTTGCATATAAAATATTAGATAAACATCCAAGAGTTAATGCTAAAAAGTTGGGTGTTACGGGTTTATCAAGAGGCGGAAGTGCTTCTAACATGGTTGTCGAAAAAAAATTTTCTGATGCTATCCTTGGAGAAGAAAATTATTATTTAGCTTCACTCCCAATGGCTTCAGATTGTTATAATGTGGGATTTGAAAATCCTACACCAACACCAGCAAAAATATTATTTTTGCTTGGGGGTGCCGATGATTACACTCTAGCAAAATTTTGTGTTAAATACGCAGAAAAGATGAAAAAAGCTGGGGGCAATGTTGAGGTTATTGTTAAAGAAGGTTGGCATCACAATTTCTATTCAGATGCACCACCAGTAAAATGCAAAGGATGCATACATATGAATAAATGCGAAATAAATTTTCCTGAAGGCTGGATTTTGGATGACAAAGGATTTATTACAGAAAATTTACAAGAACCTTTTGCTAAATTCTTTAAAATGGATTTAGAAAAATGGAGAGAAAAATTTATCAAAGCTGGTGATAAACCAGGTGCTGCCAATAAACTATATAGAAAACTATACACAAAGATTTACAAAAAATGTGGATCAAGAGGTGCTACAGTTGGTGGTGATCATGGAAAAGAAACTGTTGATATAGCTGTTCCATTTTTTGTTAACGCTTTAAAGTAATGAAAAAACTTTTAGGGATCGTGGTTCTGGGTTATAGGATTATGTGGGATAACTAGAAGCAATACTAGAAGAAATTGGGATAAAACAAGAATTGAACTGGTATGAACGAAGATAAAGCCCGCCAACTATGGAAAGTTATCCAGGAAGCTGGTGATTATTTAAGCCGTCAGCGGTACACACTAGTCCGCACTAGTTCACACTAGTTCACACGAGTTATGCGGACAATTTACAATTCACAAAAAATCAACCGCATAAAGATTCACTAAAAGCACCTCTAAAACTCGGTGCCAAACTCGATTTAAAAGAGATAAAACAAAATTAACTATTATGAAGTTTTATACTCAATAAGCACTAGAGTTCTCCAACCATTCTTTTCTTTAAGTACTTTTTTATGCACGATTTTATATCCTGCAATTGAAACATCTTCTAACTTAGAATCAGCCTTTAATTTATAAGTTTTAACAACACCTTTTCCATTTTCTTTATGAGTAATCACTTCACTAGAAACAATGCTGTGATTTTGAACATCTGCAATTCGTATTTTGGCAGATAGTATCGCCTTAGATTCAGATATGATTAAATCTTTACTCCAACCTGTTCCACATACTTTGATGACCTTATCCGTAGTTTTATTCTTTTGACAATAAACATTCACGAATTTTTGAAGATCATTTGGACTGGTAATCATCTTTTTATTTTTCACATAAGAGTTGGTACAATTACTTAATAACAAACTCATTATAATTATTGATATTATTCTCATTTTTACTCCTTATAAGTTTTCAAGTAGTACAATAAAGACCATAGTTAAAGCTTGATTATACTTTTCATCAGTGAGGAATTGGACAAATACATTGTCTTTTTCTTCACATGTGTAAGTTTCTTTTTTATTCACTAATTGATTATTTTTGACATCTGCATGTGCATAATACTTACATTTTGCATTTGCAGGATTGATTAATAGAAAAAGGATGATAACTACTCTAATCATATAACCCCTTTTCGTTTTGGCTTATTTCAAATCTAATTTGATTTAAAATAGTATCCATTAGAACAAAAAATGCTTTATGCACTTCTTGTTCAAATACTTGTTTTTGACATGTAGAATTACATTCAGTTAAAATATGAACTACAGTTTGTTTATAATATTCATTTGATTTTG
>CAJQRF010000048.1 GCA_905612235.1 uncultured Pelagibacteraceae bacterium
AGTTTTATTGCTTAGAAATGTTTCCATATCCATCAGGCAAAATACATATGGGACACGTGAGAAACTATACTATTGGTGATACATTAGCACGTTACAAAAAACTTAATGGTTATAATGTTTTGCACCCAATGGGTTGGGATTCATTCGGTTTACCTGCTGAAAATGCTGCGCGTGAAAACAACCTACATCCTAAGGATTGGACTAAAAAAAATATCGAAACCATGAAAAAACAATTGAAGCTTTTAGGTCTTTCGTTAGATTGGGATCGCGAAATATCTACTTGTGATCCTGAATATTATAAACACCAACAAGAGTTCTTCTTAGAGTTATTTGAAAAAAAACTTGTATATAAAAAAGATACTTATGTAAATTGGGACCCAGCTGAACAAACAGTTTTAGCAAATGAACAAGTCATTGATGGAAAAGGTTGGCGTTCTGGTGTGGCTGTTGAAAGAAAAAAACTTTCTCAATGGTTTTTTAATATTAAAAAATTTTCTCAAGATTTGTTAGATGAACTCACAAAATTAAAGAAATGGCCTGAAAAAGTTAAACTTATGCAAAAAAACTGGATTGGAAAATCATTTGGTTGTGAAATTAGTTTTAAAATTGATAAAGACGAAGAGAAAGAAAAAATAAAGGTTTTTACAACAAGACCAGACACTATATTTGGAGCTTCATTTATTGCTATTTCTATTGACCATCCAATTGCAAAAAAATTTGAGGATAATAAAGATTTTGAAAAATTTAAATTTGAATGTTCTAAATCTGGAACAACAGAGGAGGCTTTAGCTGTTGCTGAAAAAATTGGTTTTAATACTGAGCTGTTTGTCTTTCATCCTTTCAAAAAAGAAGTAAGACTTCCTATTTATATTGCCAATTTTGTTCTTATGGATTATGGAACTGGTGCTATATTCGGTTGTCCAGCTCATGACCAAAGAGATTTAGATTTTGCCAATAAATACAAACTTAATATTTTGCCTGTTGTTAAACCGCAAGAAATTGATGCTAAAAATTTTAAAGTTGAAAATGAAGCATACACGGATGATGGAATCTTATTTAATTCTGACTTTTTAAATCATTTAACTGTTAATAAAGCTATTGAAAAAGTTATAGAAGTTATTGAACAAAAAAAAATTGGAGAAAAAAAAATAACATTTCGTCTTAAAGACTGGGGTGTATCAAGACAAAGGTATTGGGGCTGTCCAATTCCAATAATTTATAATCAAAAAGGTGACGCAATAGCGGCTGAGAAAAAAGACTTGCCAATTGTACTTCCTGAAAAAATTGATTTGAATGTCGCTGGCAACCCATTAGAAAAACATCCTAGCTGGAAATTTACTAAACTTTCCAATGGAGAAAAAGCTTTAAGAGAAACTGATACTCTTGATACATTTGTAGATTCTTCTTGGTATTTTTTAAGATTTTGTTCTCCTAAAAACAAAGATTATGGATACAAAATTGAGGATATTAATTATTGGATGCCTGTTGATCAATATATCGGTGGGGTTGAGCATGCAATTTTACATTTACTTTATTCAAGATTTTTTATGAGAGCGCTCGCATTTAATAATAAAAAATTTGATTACGTCGAACCGTTTGAGAGTTTATTTACGCAAGGAATGGTTTGTCACGAAACTTACAAAAATCAAAATAATAAATGGTTATACCCAGATGAAATAGAAAAAAATTCTGAAGGAAAATATGTTACCAAAAAAGATAAAAAAAAAGTAATAGTAGGTCCTTCTGAATCTATGTCAAAATCAAAAAAAAATACAATAGATCCAGAAGAAATGATCGATATATACGGGGCAGATTCTATCAGATGGTTTATGTTATCTGATAGTCCACCCGAAAGAGATGTCCAATGGTCACAGGAAGGCGTGTCTGCTGCCTATAAATTTATACAGAAAATTTGGAAATTAAATAATGAAATTATAAATAAAAAGGAATCTACATTAAAATCTGGAGATGATATTTTGCAAAGAGCTATGAACAAAACAATTTATAATGTAACTAAAAATTTGGATAGTTTTCAGTATAATGTGGTGATAGCTAATATTCATGAAATTTATAATTTGGTACATGACCATGTGATTAAAAATAAAACTTCTAATAAAATTTTAAAAAATGAATGGGGAAAACTAATAATGTTAATGATGCCACTAACGCCTCATTTAGCACATGAATGCTCGCAAAAAATAAAAAATAAAAATTATTGGCCTCAATACAATCCTGAATTATTAAAAAATGAAAGTTGTGAAATTGTTATTCAAGTCAATGGAAGAAAAAGAGGAA
>CAJQRF010000049.1 GCA_905612235.1 uncultured Pelagibacteraceae bacterium
GATCCCTTAAAAAAAACAAAATCTTTTTTGCTGGCATCGATTTAATAGGAAATTATTTGACAGGAGATATTAATATAACTTCTCCAACAGGATTAAAAAACTTCAAAGATTTAACTGGAAAAGATTTGAGTGTTGATTTTTGGAATTATTTAGAAAAAAAATAAATTAAAACAAACCTTCTATTTCACCTTTATCATTTAGTTTAATAAAGTCTGCAGCGGGAACTCTAGGAAGACCTGGCATAGTCATAATTGATCCACATATTACAACAATAAATTCAGCACCACTTGAAAGCCTAATTTCTCTTATTGGCAAAACATGACTTGAAGGTGCGCCTTTTAAACTAGGGTCAGTCGAAAAGCTATATTGTGTTTTAGCAATGCAGATTGGGAATTTTCCAAATCCATCTTCTTCCATTTTCTTAAGCTGATCTCTAATTTTAGTATCAGCAACAACTTCACTGGCTCTATAAATTTCTTTTGCAATAGCTTCAATTTTTTGCCAAAGAGAGGTTTCTGAGGAATATAAAAATTTAAAACTATTTTTCTTTTCTTTTTTACAAAGTTCAACAACATTATTTGCAAGATCTATTGTTCCTTCACCACCTTTTGACCAGTGCATACAAAGACTTGCTTTAACACCAATTTTAGCACAATAATCTTCTATAATTTTAACTTCTTTATCGGTGTCTGTTATAAAGTGATTTATTGCAACAGCCATTTCTAAACCAAATTTTTTTATATTTTGAATATGTCTTTCAAGATTGGGCAATCCTTTTTTTAAAGCTTCTAAGTTTTCTTTTTTTAAATCTTCTTTTTTTACTCCACCATGCATTTTTAATGCTCTAATTGTTGCAACCAATACAACGCAGCTTGGTTTAATGTTAGCTTTACGACATTTAATATTTAAAAATTTTTCAGCTCCTAAATCGGCACCAAAACCAGCCTCTGTCACTACATAATCTGATAATTTTAATCCTGTCTTTGTCGCTATTATAGAATTACATCCATGAGCAATGTTCGCAAAAGGACCACCGTGAATAATAGCAGGATTGTTTTCGAGTGTTTGCGTGATGTTAGGTCTAATTGCATCTTTTAATAGAACAGTCATAGGTCCATGTGCATTTAAATCTTTTGCATAAACAGGCTTTCTATCTCTAGTGTAAGCAACAGTAATGTTTCCAATTTTTTCTTCTAGATCTTTTAAATTGTTTGATAGACAAAAAATTGCCATCACTTCTGACGCAACCGTTATATCAAAACCATCTTCTCTTGGAAAGCCATTTGCAACTCCACCAAGGTTTACATTTATTGATCGAAGAGCACGATCATTTAGGTCAACTACTCTTCTCCAAACAATTCTTCTAACGTCAATATTTAATTTGTTTCCCCAATAAATATGATTATCTATTAAAGCTGACAAAAGATTATGAGCAGAAGTAATGGCATGAAAATCACCAGTAAAATGTAAATTAATTCTTTCCATAGGAACAACCTGAGCATAACCACCTCCTGCAGCACCGCCTTTCATTCCAAAAGAAGGTCCTAGACTAGGCTCTCTTAAACAAACTATTGATTTTTTTCCAATTTTATTTAGCCCATCACTTAACCCAACTGAAGTTGTTGTTTTACCTTCTCCCGCAGGTGTCGGCGTGATTGCAGTTACTAAAATTAAGTGACTATTCTTCTCTTTTAATTTATTAATATATTCTAAGTTTATTTTGGCAATATAACGACCCATTGGCATAAATGCCTCAGGCGCATCAGGAACATTTAGTTTTGCAAGCACATTCTTTATAGGTTGCATTTTAGCTGTTCTGGCTATTTCAATATCAGATCTTACACTGCTCATCGGCATTCCTATATCTAAAAAAACATACTATGTATAGACAATATTTTTAAAATCTTTTACAATTTAACAGGGTTATACTAGATTACTTCAATGCAAAAATATTCAATATTTAGCTTAATCAAGAATGCTTTTACCAACCATCAAAATTGGGATGTAGCTTGGAGAGATCCAGAACCTAAAAAAGAGTATGATGCAATCATAATTGGTGGAGGTGGTCATGGCCTTGCTACAGCATATTATTTAGCTAAAGAACATAAAATTACTAATATTGCCATTTTAGAAAAAGGATGGATAGGAGGAGGAAACGTAGGAAGAAATACAACAATACTTAGATCTAATTATATGTGGGATGCAAACGGCTTATTTTATGAGCATGGAATGAAACTTTGGGAAAATTTATCTCAAGAATTAAACTATAATGTTATGTACTCACCAAGAGGCATTATCAATCTTGCTCATTCCGACGCTCAATTAAATGCATATGCTCGAAGAGGAAATTCAATGAGATTAAACGGAATTGATGCGTTGATGTTAGGAAGAAATGAATTAAAAAAAATGATTCCTTTTGCTGACTTTTCTGAAACTGCAAGATTTCCAATTTTTGGTGCCCTCATGCAACCACGTGGAGGAACAGCAAGACATGATGCTGTCGCTTGGGGTTATGCTAGGCAAGCAGATTCAATGGGAGTAGATATTATTCAACACTGTGAAGTTATTGGATTTGATATTCAAGATGGTAAGATAAAAGGTGTTCAAACATCTAGAGGAAACATTAAAACAAAAAAAGTAGGGTTGTGTGTAGCAGGTAGCACTTCTTTATTGGCAGAAAAATTAAATATGAAATTACCAATCGAAGCTCATGTGCTCCAGGCCTGTGTATCTGAACCGCTTAAACCTTTTTTAGATCATGTAGTCACATTCGGCGCAGGACATTTTTATTGCAGCCAATCAGACAAAGGTGAAATGGTAATGGGCGGTGACTTAGATGGTTATAATAGTTACGCCCAAAGAGGAAACCTTCCAACTTTACAACATGTTTTGTCTGAAGGGGTTGCCATGTTTCCAAATTTAAGTAGATTAAAAATATTAAGAACTTGGGGTGGAATTATGGATATGTCTATGGATGGATCTCCAGTTATTGACAAAAGCCATATAGAAGGACTCTATTTAAACTTTGGTTGGTGTTATGGTGGATTTAAAGCTACTCCTGTTTCAGGGTGGACTTTTGCTTACACTATAGCTCAAGATAGACCTCATAAACTAAATGAAAAATTTAAGTTGAACAGATTTAATACCGGCCATCTAATTGATGAAAAAGGTGTAGGTACTAAGACTTGGATAGGATAAAAAAATGTTAGAAATTAAATGTCCTTATTGTGGCAAAAGATCTCAAAATGAATTCTCTTATGGTGGAGACGCGAGCGTGAAGAGACCAGAACTAGGAAAAGAAATTTCAGATAAAGATTGGGATGATTTTGTATATTTAAGAAAAAATTTAAGAGGAAAACACTCAGAGCTTTGGCACCATGTCGCTGGCTGCAGGCAATGGTTTAAAGTTTTACGAAGTACTGCAACTCATGAGATTTTTAAAACCACTAAAGTAAACGAGTAATTGCAATTTTATGTCGCAAAAATTTAGATTAATTAAATCTGGTTATATTGATAGAGAAAAAAAAATTTCATTTAAATTTAACGGAAAAAAATATTTTGGCTTTAAGGGAGACACCTTAGCGTCAGCTCTACTCGCGAATGGAGTTCACTTGGTTGGTAGAAGTTTTAAATATCATAGACCAAGAGGATTTCTAGGTTCGAATGTTGAGGAGCCTAATGCGCTAGTCCAGCTATATAATGGAGCTAAAACTGAACCCAATGCAGTAGCTACAACAATTGAGTTAGTGGAAGGACTGGTGGCTAAAAGTCAAAATTGTTTTCCATCGGTTTCTTTTGATTTTGGAGCAATAAACAATTTTTTAAGCAAGTTTTTTCCAGCAGGATTTTATTACAAAACATTCATGTGGCCTAAAAGTTTTTGGCATAAAATTTATGAGCCTGTTATTAGAAAAGCTGCAGGTTTAGGGGTAGCTCCATTAAAACCGGATCCTGATAGATATGAACATAAATTTGAATATTGCGATATTTTAATTGTTGGTTCAGGACCATCTGGATTAGCTAGCGCTTTGTCGGCAGCAAAAAATGGAGCAAAAGTAATTTTAGCAGAAGATAAACCAAGATTTGGAGGAAGCCTCCTAACTGATGAGGTGACTATAGGAAACAAAAAGGGAAAGGATTGGGCTGACGAAAAAATTACGCAACTAAAATTAATGCCTAACGTAATTGTAAAAAATAGATCACAAGTTTTTGGATACTACGATCATAATATGATGGTTATGTTTGAAAGAACAAGGGATCATATTGAAAACCCAAGTCAATTTACACCAAGGCAGAGACTTTGGTATATTAGAGCTAAAGAAGTTATTATCTCAACAGGGTCGATTGAAAGGCCTTTAGTTTTTGGCAATAACGACAGACCAGGCATAATGCTAGCTTCTGCCGCAAAAGAATACATGAAAGTATATGGAGTGATTGTTGGAAAAAAACCAATAATTTTTACCAACAATGATAGTGGTTATGACACAGCTATAGAATTTAAAAAAAATGGAATTGATCCTTTGATTTTAGATGTCAGATCCAATTCTGAAAGTTCAGTCGCTAAAGAAGCTAAAAATTTAAAAATTAATATAAAATTCTCTTATGGCGTTGTAAACGCTCTAGGATACAAAAAAGTAAATTCTGCAGTAATAGGAAAATTAAATAAAGAAAAGTCAGGTTACGATAACTTAGAAAATATTAGTTGTGATTGTATATGTGTTTCAGGAAACTGGACTCCTACAGTTCATCTTTCTTCACAATCAGGAAACAAATTAAAATTTGATGATGAGATTAATGCTTTTGTTCCAAATCAATCAAGGCAGAACGAAAGCACCATTGGATCTGCAAGAGGTTTGTTTACTCTAAAAGAGACGCTAGAAGAGGGATTTACAAAAGGTTACGATTTATCAAAAAAAATAACTGGAAAGGATTTAAAAACTCCAACACCCACATCGAATGAGAGAATTTACGAACAGCACGATAAGTTTTGGTGTATGCCTCTTCCAAAAAAAAAAAATTATAAAAGGTGTGTAGATTTTCAGAATGACGTTTATGTATCTGATATAGAGTTAGCTGTAAGCGAGGGATTCAGATCTATCGAGCACGTTAAGAGATATACAACACTAGGAATGGCAACTGACCAAGGAAGAACGAGTAATTTAAATGGCTTGCAACTAGTTTCAAATATAGAAAAAAAAATAATTCCAGAAGTCGGGCATACAACTTTTAGACCTCCATATACGCCTGTAACAATTGGAACGATCGTAGGAAGAGAAGTAGGTAAGCATTATAGACCAACAAGAAAATCTCCAATGCATTCCTGGCACACACGTAACAATGCCGTGTTTGTTGACGCAGGTCTTTGGTTAAGGCCTCGTTACTATAAACAAAACAAAGAAACATTATTAGAAGCAGCCAAGAGAGAAGCCACCAATGTAAGAAATAATATTGGGATTTGTGATGTAACTTCACTAGGAAAAATAGATATTAAAGGTCCCGACAGTGCAGAATTTTTAAACAGAGTTTATACTAATTCATGGATGAAATTGCCAGTAGGTAAGGCGCGATATGGTGTAATGCTTCGTGAGGATGGTGTTGTTTTCGATGACGGAACGACAACAAGAATTTCAGAAAATCATTATCATATGACAACAACAACTGCTCAAGCAGTCAATGTTTTATCTCATTTAGAATATTATTTGCAAGTAGTGTGGACTGAGTTAAATGTTAATGTTTTATCTACAACAGAGCAATGGGCTGGTGTTGCGTTAGCTGGACCTAATTCAAGAAACCTTTTAAGTAAACTTTTTCCTGAAACTGATGTTTCAAATGAAAGCTTACCATTTATGGGATTTAAACAAGCTGATTTTTTTGGTGTGCCAGCAAGAATTTTTAGAATTTCTTTTTCCGGAGAGTTAGCTTACGAAATAAATGTTGAGTCAGGTTATGGTGTTTTTATGTGGGAAAAAATTATGGAAATAGGACAGGAAATGAATATTGAACCTTATGGCACAGAAGCTCTTTCAACTTTAAGAATAGAAATGGGACATGTAGCAGGATCAGAAATAGACGGGAGAGTTATTGCTTCTGACCTATCTTTAGAAGGAATGCTAAGCAAGAAAAAAGACTTTATTGGAAAAAGATCATTGAATAGAACAGCATTCTTGAATCCCGAAAGGGAAAAAATTGTTGGAGTCGTTCCTTTAGATAAAAAGACAATGATACCTGAAGGATCTCATTTGGTTATGGATGAAAATGCTGATTTGCCAAATCCAAAGCTTGGACATATTTCTGCATCTTGTTGGAGCGTTGAATATAATAATCCTTTTTCTTTAGCAATTTTAAAAGATGGAAATAAAAAAATAGGAGTTAAACTTTATGCTCTTTCTCCTCTGAAAAATAAAAGCATACCAGTAGAAATAGTATCCTCACATTATGTTGATCCGAAGGGAAAAAGAGTAAGATCATGACAGCTGTTTCAGCATTAGATTCTATACACAAAAAAGGCCTTTTTGGTGATCATCATAAAAAAAATGAAAATGATCTATTAAAAATAAGAGAAGTCAAAAATTTAAATATTTTTCATATTGTTAAATATAAAAGTTCAAAAATTAATGCAATCAATATTCGGATTGATGACTTAGAATTACCTTTGCAAACTTCAAAAATTTTATCCAACAAGGACACTAGAATTCTTTGGAATGCTCCAAACACATGGATAGTTATATCAAAAAAAGAGGATATTATAAAAAAAATAGAAGAAAAGTTGAATGATAAAGATTTTGCAATCACTGATATATCTCATTCAAGAGCAGTTATTCAGATAAAAGGTTTGCAAACTATTGAAGTATTAAAAAAAGGCTGCCCAATAAATTTTAATAAATTTGAAAAAAATAATTGTGCTGGAACAGTTTTTCATGGAATTAATATTGTTATTGATTGTGCTACAGATGATCTAGATACATTTAATTTAATTACTCTAAGAAGTTTTGGAGAATCTTTGTATCACCACATCACAGATGCTTCTTTAGAATTTGGGTACGAAGGGGTTTAGGTTAAAAATCTATTTTAAAACTTCACCTAAACATAACCAAGCGTTAACATTTTTGCTAGCTATATAATCGGATTTAAAAAATTCTTTAATATTTAAAGATTTATTTTCTTTTAATTCATTAATTTTTTTATCAAAACCATATTTTTCATATATTCCTTCATTAATCGTAAAACATATTAAGCCTTTATTTTTAGTAATTCTAATAAACTCATCTAAAGCATGAGGTTTTACGTGACCAAAAGTAAAAGTTCCTACACACATTACTGCATCGTAAGAATTGTCTTTAATTTTAATATCTTTATTTAAATCAACCTTTGAAATTTTTTGATAAAGTTTTTTAGGCACTAAATCTAGTAATTTTTGAGATAAATCTGCTCCATCAAAATAGCTATAGCCAAATTTTTTTAACTCAGCTCCAACCAGGCCCGTTCCACAGCCAGCATCATATATTTTAATATTTTTATCTTTTGCATATTTTTTAAAAACTTCAACTGTTTCTTTAGGACCAGAGTATTTCCAATCAATCATATCTTGATCGTACTTATTTTTTACACCCCATTCATCATAGTACTTCATGACCTCATCTGTAGTTTTTAATTTATAAATAGGTATTTTATTTCCAACATCTTTTTGAGCCATAAAATATTCTAACAATACTATAAAGTGAAAACAACCTCGGGCTTTGTCAAAAAGTTTTACCTGCACATATGATATAAATGGTGAAAAAATGAAAAGTAAATTTAAATTTCAGACATTTCAAGATGAAGTTTTGTTCCATTGTAAGAATATTTGTTTGCTACTTTTTCATTTAATTCAACTCCCAAACCAGGTTTGTTAGATGGAATTACATATCCCTTCTCCCATCTTATAGGTTCATTAAGAATCTCTGCATAAAAATTTCCCCAATCTTTAATTCCTTCTAATATTAGAAAGTTTGGTATGCATGTAGAGATTTGTATATTAGCTGCTCCAACTATTGGACCACAATAAAGATGTGGAGCTATTTGGGCATAGTGTGTTTCTGCTAGGCCAGCAATTTTTTTTGCCTCAAGGATGCCCCCAACTCTTCCCAAGTTCATTTGTAGTATGCTTGCACCTTGGAATTGTAGAATTTTTGAGAATTCATATTTTGTTGCTAATCTTTCTCCTGTAGCAATAGGTATGCTTGTTGCGCTAGCAACTTTTCCCATTTCCTCAAAATTTTCTGGAGGAACTGGCTCTTCAAACCACATAGGATCAAATTTTTCCAAACGTTTAGCCAATCTTATAGCAGAAGCTGTAGTCATTTGACCGTGCGTTCCAATTAAAAGATCACACTTATTTTTTACAGAGTTATAAATAGTTTTTACAAAATTTTCAGTTTTTATAAGATCTTCCAAAGAAAGTTGTCTTGGATCTAAAGGTGTGTATGCGCCAACTGGATCAAACTTTACTGCAGTAAAACCTTTTTCAATATATTCATTTGCTCTTTCAGCGGCAAGTTCTGCATTCACATAAACATCAACTTTGTCTGATTTTTTTGGATACAAATAAGTATAAGAACGTAGTTTTTCATGAACCTGTCCACCAAGTAATTCATAAATTGGTTTGCCTAACTCTTTACCAATTATGTCCCAGCAAGCCATTTCAATACCACTAATTATTCCCATTAAAGAAATATCTGGTCTTTGTGTGTATCCGCTTGAATAAATTGTTCTCCACAATTTTTCTATTTTAAATGGGTCTTTGTCTTTTACATGTCTATCAAAAACATCATCAATCATTTTTGCAACAACATTTGGGTGAAAAGGAACTGAGTAAATTTCACCATACCCAACGATATCTTTATCTGTGATAAGCTTAACAAATATCCAGTACCTACCTCCAAAATGTGGAGGTGGATTTCCAACAATAAACGTTTTAATTTTTTTTAATTTCATTATTCTTTAATATTTTTTTTAAATTTTCACATGAAATAAGAAAAATTACAATCATAAGTTGTTGTTAGGGTTACATATTGTTTTTATATATGCTTGAATGCAAAAATATAAATAAAAATAAGGATTATAATGAAAACAATTAAAAAACTATTAATTTCTGCAGTAGTTGTTTTAGGATTTACGTTATTCAATGTAAATGCGAACGCAGCTTGTGGAAATATAACGATTGCAAATATGAACTGGGCCTCTGCTAACCTTATGGCTGAAGTTGATAAAGTTATCTTAGAAAAAGGCTACGGATGTACAGTTGAATTAATTCCAGGTGCTACAATGCCTAGTTTTACATCTATGAATGAAAAAGGTGAACCAGATGTAGCTCCAGAGTTTTGGGCAAATGCTGCGCTTGAAGCTTTAACAAAAGCTACAGATGAAAAAAGAATGCACATATTAAATAAAGCACCAATAAAAGGTTTAGGTGAAGGATGGTGGATACCACCAAGTACTTTAGAAAAGTATCCTGAACTAACAACTGCTGCTGCTGTTTTGGCTAGACCGGATTTATTTCCACATCCAGAAGATGCATCAAAAGGTGGTTTTCATATATGTCCTCCAGGATGG
>CAJQRF010000050.1 GCA_905612235.1 uncultured Pelagibacteraceae bacterium
ATTAAATGATTGAAGTTATATTAGACACTGAAACTACTGGTTTGTCCATAACCGAAAAACATAAAATAGTAGAAATTGCTTGTGTAGAATTAGAAAATCAAATTCCCACAAATAAAATATTTCATGAATATATTAATCCAGGAAGATCAATTTCACCAGAGGCACAAAAAGTCCATGGATACACAGAAAAATTTTTATCAGATAAAAAAAGTTTTTTGGAAGTTTCTGAGAGTTTTTTAAATTTTATAAAAAATAAAAAACTGATAATACACAACGCACCTTTTGATTTATCTTTTTTAAACTATGAATTAAAGTTAATAAATAAAGAAACAATAGACAAAAAAAATGTAGTTGATACCTTGGAATTAGGCCGTTCAAAATATCCTGGATCACAGAATTCGCTAGATGCACTTTGTAAACGTTTTAATATTGATAATTCCAAAAGAGAAAAGCATAATGCTTTAATGGACTGTCATCTATTAAAAGAAGTATACGTAAATCTTTTAGACCAAAAGGAACCTAGATTAAATTTTGAAAATGCTGGTGCATTAGATATAAAATTAAATTACAATAAAAATAACAGTTCTTTGAGAAAAGTAATTAAAATAAACAAAGACGAAATTGAATTACATAAAAAATATCTTAAAATTAATTTATCTAAGAATAATTATAAC
The DNA here is from genome assembly GCA_905612235.1 of uncultured Pelagibacteraceae bacterium. Taxonomy (GTDB): domain Bacteria; phylum Pseudomonadota; class Alphaproteobacteria; order Pelagibacterales; family Pelagibacteraceae; genus AG-414-E02. The sequence continues at coordinate 675 of CAJQRF010000050.1, forward strand.
TAAGCTTTTTTACTTTGATTATATAATTTTTCAAAATCAACGTCTTTATCAATCTTTACTTCTTTTAAACCAGCCTGCTGAAACAAATAAACAAAAGTTTCATACAAAGTTGGATATATTTCTGTAGGTATCTTTATTAAAATAATTTTTTCTATATCTTTTTTTTCTAAATTTTTTTCTAAAGAAATCAAAGCAGATACATTAATTTCAGTAAGTATTTTGTGTTTAACTTCTTGATTGGGTGAAAGTCTTAAAATTGTGTTTACTTCAATGATGTTTTCTTTGAAAGGCTTGCTGTTTATATCAAATTTTAAATTATAATTTAAAATTTCTTTTTCTATCATTACAAAAGATTGTGCATTTGGAATTTCAAAGGAAACATCTTTTATAAATTTTGATATTATTTTGTAACTCATTTATTGGTCCTTTTTATTTTGCTCATCATCATTAATACTGCCTTCTATAATATTATCACTATTATTTCTTCTATTTTTAAATTTGGAGGATATAGATGAAATAAAAAATTTTCTAGTAAATGGTATTATTAACAAAAAGCCAAATACATCAGTTAGAAAACCTGGAATAATAAGCAGGAGTGCAGCAAAAGCTAAGGCAGCCCCAGATATTATTTCATATATTGGCATTTCGTTTTTAACTATCTGATTTAAGCCTGATTTTATTTCACTCAGACCAGCCAGTTTAGCAAAATAAATACCTGTTATGGCTGTAAAAAAAATTAAAAATATAGTGTTGATGGCCCCAATCACACCCCCAACTTTAATCATCAAATAGATTTCTATTAAAGGAATGCTTATTATAAAAAGTATGACAGCGTTCATTTGTCTGTTATTTATATTTGCATACTATATCAATTAAGTATTATAATCAAAACACATATGAGCAATCAATTCGGTTTCATAGATATAATTTTGTTAGCTATGTTTGCTGGCTTTATAATACTTAGATTAAAAAATATTTTGGGCAGAAAAACAGGCTATCAAGGAAAATCTATGAGCAGACATTTTCCAAGAGGCATGGAAGTTTTAAAAGATATAGAAAATAATGAAGCTATAAAAAGTGGTGAGGTTGATGATGAGGCAAAAAAACAATTTTTAAAAGGAGCTTCAATTGCTTATGAACAAATAATTACCTCATTCGCCAAGGGAGACAAAAAAGCTTTAAAAGATTTATTAAGCAAAAATTTATATAAAAATTTTTCAGACGTGATAGACGAAAGAAAGAAAAATGAATTAAAATATGAAACAACTTTTGTGGCTTTAAAATCGTCCAAGATAGTTGAATTTAAAAAGATAGAAAATATTTATAAAGTTACTGTTAATTTTATAAGTGAAATAATCACATGTGTAAAAGATGAAAATGATAAAATAAAAGAAGGAAATCCGGACGTTATAAAAACAGTTAATGATGTTTGGAAATTTTCAAAAAATATGTGGAGCCAAGACCCAACTTGGTATTTAGTCGAAACTTCAAACAAATAGTGAAAAAGAAATTTTCTGTTACCCCCCAAGATAAAAATGATTGGAATGATTTTACTAGTGACATGCCAAACATCAGTGTAAAAAAAGCTGATTTATTTGAAAAAAATATTTCAATAAATAAAATAAAAAAATTGGATTTGCACGGATTTTCCTTGGTGCAAGCTAATAAATTTGTAAAAAAATTTATCACAGATTCTTTTAACAATGGATATAAAAAAATTTTAATAGTTACTGGAAAAGGGTTGCGATCAAAATCATATAAAAACCCTTATACTTCTGAAAAATTAAGTATACTCAAATATTCAATTCCAGAATTTATTAAAAATGACAGTGATTTAAATGAGAAAGTTGATAAAATTACCCAGGCGGATGAAAAAGATGGAGGCGACGGCGCTATATATATTTTCTCTAAAAAAAATAAAATATTATAAAATGAATTTTGATAAATCGGTGTCCTTAGCTAATTCACCTAAATTTTTTATTACATAATCAGAATCAACCAAAATTTTCTCTCCACCTCTATCAGTTGCTGTGAAGCTGACATCATCTAAAACTTTTTCAATTATGGTATAAAGCCTTCTTGCGCCAATATTTTCTACAGTTGAATTAATTTCTGTGGCTAATTTTGCAATTTTTTCTATTCCATTTTTTGTAAATTCAAGTGTAACTTTTTCCGTTTCTAAAAGAGCCGTATATTGTTTAATTAAACTATTATCTGGTTCTTCTAAAATTCTTTTAAAATCATCACTTGTCAGTGCATTTAATTCTACCCTAATAGGCAATCTTCCCTGAAGTTCGGGTAGTAAATCTGAAGGTTTTGCAAGCTGGAATGCTCCAGATGCAATGAATAATATATGATCAGTTTTTATTGGACCGTGCTTCGTGCTTACCGTAGTTCCCTCAATGAGAGGGAGCAAATCTCTTTGTACACCTTCTCTTGATACATCTCCACCAACTCGATCACCTCTTGCTGACACTTTATCGATTTCATCCAAGAAAACAATTCCATTATTTTCAGTAGAAATTTTAGCAGATTTTATAATATTATCTTGCTCAATCATTTTATCAGATTCTTCAGCTAGTATAATTTCATGTGATTCCTTCACTGTCATTTTCTTCTTCTTACCTTTTTTAATATTTTTACCTAACATTTCAGAAATATTTATCATACCCACGTTTGCTCCTGGCATTCCAGGAATTTCAAAACTTGGCATATTAGACGTTTCACTTACTTCAATCTCAATTTCATTATCATCAAGATCACCATTTCTTAATCTTTTTCTAAAGCTTTCTTTTGTAGCAACGCTAGCTTTATTTCCTACTAAGGTGTTAAGAACTCTTTCTTCTGAAGCTAATTTAGCTTTTGCTAAAACTTCTTTTTTCATTTTTTCTTTTTCAATAGCTATTGAAATTTCTAGCAAATCTCTTATAATTTGCTCCACATCTCTCCCAACGTACCCAATTTCTGTAAATCTTGTAGCTTCGACTTTTATAAAAGGTGCCTCAGCCAATTTAGATAGTCTCCTTGATATTTCAGTTTTACCCACTCCAGTTGGGCCGATCATCAAAATATTTTTTGGCAATACTTCATTTTTCATTTCACCTTTTAAAGCTTGTCGTCTCCATCTGTTTCTCAAAGCAATTGCAACAGCTCTCTTAGCAGCATTTTGACCAATAACATATCTATCTAATTCTGAAACTATTTCTCTTGGCGTTAAAGAGGAAACTATAGATCTATCACCTTTTTCTTTTGAAACTTTTATTTTTTGCAATGGGGTTACGTTTGTTTTTTGTTTCATTTAATTAAATTTTTTCTAATGTAATATTATTGTTTGTATAAACACATATCTCCGAAGCAACTTTTATAGATTTTCTTGCAATTTCTTCTGCACTCATTTTAGAATCTATTAATACTTTTGCAGCTGCCAACGCATAGTTTCCTCCAGAACCTATGCCAATTATACCACCCTCTGGTTCTAAAACATCACCAGTTCCTGATATTATAAAACTTTTTTCTTTATCTGCTATTGCCATTAGAGCTTCTAATCTTCTTAAATATTTATCTGTACGCCAGTCTTTTGCTAATTCTACAGCAGCTCGCGTTAGGTTCCCGGCATGTTTTTCCAATTTAGCTTCTAATCTTTCAAACAAAGTTAGAGCATCTGCGGTCGATCCTGCAAAACCAGCTATTACATTTCTTTTTTCTATTTTTCTAACTTTCTTTGCTGTGCTTTTTAATACAGTATTGCCAAGGCTGACCTGTCCATCTCCCGCTACAACAACATCATTATCTTTTCTAATTAATACAATTGTAGTTCCGTGCCAATTTGAGTTATTACCCATGATAATATTCTATGTGGAGATTTATTTAATATCTTCAAGGCCCAAAGTTCACTTTATTGCTATATTTTCGAATTACTTATATAACTTATTATTATAGGCACGGTCTATGGCGAGAAAAGCTAAAATTAATAGAAAAACTAAAGAAACAAACATCAATGTTGAGGTCAACTTAGACGGCAACGGATCGTATAAAATAAATACTAGAATTGGTTTTTTAAATCACATGCTAGAACAGTTATCCAAACATTCCTTAATTGATTTAAAAGTTTCTGCTAAGGGCGACACTCATATTGATTTGCATCACACAACTGAAGATACAGGAATTGCCATAGGAGAATGTATTAAAAAAGCTCTTGGTTCATCAAAAGGCATCAGAAGATATGGTCATGCCACAATTCCTATGGACGAAACATTAACAAGAGTAACAATAGACGCATCAAATAGACCATATTTAATTTGGAGGGTAAAATTAAAAGTAGAAAAATTAGGAGAAATGGATACGGAACTTTTTAAAGAATGGTTTCAAGCTTTTTCACAGTCAGCAGGCATAACCCTTCATGTAGAGAATATATATGGAGATAACAGCCATCATATTATTGAGTCTTGTTACAAAGGACTTGCGCGCTCCTTAAGACAAGCTTTAGAAATTGATAAAAGAATTAAAAATAAAATTCCTTCAACAAAAGGAAAACTATAGAATTTAAATGATAGTATTCCCCGCGATAGACATCAAGGGAGGTAAATGCGTAAGACTTCTAAGAGGAGATTTTAATCAAGTTACCAAATATGAGAAATCTCCTTTCGATCAAGCAAATATATTTGTTAATCTAGGTTTTAATAATATTCATTTAATTGATCTAGACGGCGCGTTAAACGAAAATCCAATAAACCAAAATATTATTAAAAAAATAAGTGAAATTAATAATATTAAAATTCAAACTGGTGGGGGAATCAGATCATTAAACCATATAAAAAACTTACTAAGTTATGGTGTTGATAAAGTTATATTAGGAACTGCTGCAATAGAAAATTTAGATTTTCTTAAAGAAGCTTGTGAAAAATTTAGTAACAGAATTGCTTTATCTATTGATGTTCGCAAAGGGTTTATCGCATTATCAGGATGGAAAAAACAAACTAATATTTTAGCTTCTGATTTTATTGAAAAAATAAAAAAGATCAAATTATCAAGAATAATTTATACAGATATTGATAGAGATGGAACAAAGTTGGGACCTAATATTGAAGATACTATAAATTTATCAAATCTAACTAAAATTCCTGTTGTAATTTCTGGAGGAGCTTCTTCAATTGATGAAATTATCAATATTAAGAAAAAAAATTTACCTTACATAGAGGGTATTGTTATTGGCAAAGCAATTTATGATGGCAATATAAACATTAAAGAATTGAGTAAAATAATTTAAATGTTAAAAAAAAGAATTATACCATGCCTGGATATTAAAAATGGAAGAGTGGTAAAAGGAATAAATTTTGTAAATTTAGTTGATGCAGGAAATCCTGCTGAGCAGGCTAAAATATATAATGATAATGGAGCTGATGAAATTTGTTTTTTAGATATTTCGGCTTCGAATGAAAATAGAAATATAATATTAGAAGTTGTTAAAAAAACTACTCAAAATTGTTTTGTTCCTCTTACTGTTGGCGGCGGCGTCCGTAACATGGAAGATATAAGTAATTTATTACTTGCAGGAGCAGATAAAGTTTCAATTAATACTGCGGCTGTTAGTAATGAAAATTTGATAAAAGAAGGAGCAAATAAATTTGGTTCACAATGCATTGTTGTAGCTGTCGATGTTAAAAAAGTTGATAATGATAAATGGGAAGTCTTTACACATGGAGGAAGAAAATCAACTGGCATAGATGTTTTAGAATTTGTAAGAAATATGGAATTTTTAGGAGCTGGTGAAATTTTACTTACGTCAATGGATAGAGATGGGACAAAAAAAGGCTATGACTTAGATCTAACAAAAAAAGTAGCTAATCTTGTCAGTATACCCGTTATTGCTTCAGGAGGCGTTGGTAATTTGGAGCACTTATATCAAGGATTTAAAATTGGAAATGCAAGTGCAGTATTGGCTGCATCTATTTTTCATTTTGGACAGCATTCAATATTAGATGCCAAACAATATTTGGTCTCAAAAGGCATACCTGTTAGAATATAAACATGCTTAAATCTTTAGAAGAATTAGTAGAGATTATTCGTGAACGTAAAAATATAAGTTCAGAAAAATCGTATACCAATAAATTATTAAATAATAAAAAGATGTGTATTGATAAAGTAAACGAAGAAGTTGGTGAATTAATAGAAGCAATTGAAAAAAATGATAATCAGACGCATGAAACAGCA